>JAKIXL010000170.1 GCA_022709105.1 Thermoplasmatota archaeon
AGGCCAAGCTGGAGGCCTCCCTTCTGCTGAAGAAGTGCGCGCGCCTCGGCCTCCTGCCTCTCGAGGGCAGCACCCTGGACGACATCCTGGGCCTGACGCAGGAGACCGTCCTGAACCGGAGGCTGCAGACCCTGGTGCACCGAAGAGGGCTCGCGTCCACCCCCAAGCAGGCGCGTCAGTTCATCGCCCACGGCCATGTGTCCATTGACGGCCGCAAGGTCACCATACCGGGATACATAGTCAAGAGGAGCGAGGAGGAGAAGATCGCCTTCAACTCGCTATCTCCCATATCCAACGAGCTCCACCCCCTGAGAACCTCCGCCCAGCCTGCTGGAAAGGTCCCAGAGGCCCCGGCCGCCAGGAGCGCGGAGCATTTGAACTCCCAGGCGGAGAAGGTCGAGAAGACCCTGAGAAAGGTCGCTGCCGACGCCGACATCGCGGAGGACTCCGACCTCCCCGAAGTGGCGCCTGATGTAAAGGAGGAGTGAACATGGGAAAATGGGGCATCGCTCACATATACGCAAGCTACAACAACATCATCATCACCCTGACCGACATCACCGGCGCTGAGACCATCACCAAGGCCACCGGGGGCATGGTGGTCAAAGCGGCCAAGGACGAGTCCTCACCATACGCGGCCATGAGGGCCGCGGAGAGGGTAGCGGAGATCGCCAGGGAGAAGGGCATCGAGGGGATCCACGTCAAGGTCCGCGCTCCCGGCGGGAACAAGGCCACTTCCCCGGGACCAGGCGCTCAGGCCGCCATCAGGGCCCTCGCCCGCGCGGGCATGAAGATAGGGCGCATCGAGGACGTCACTCCCATCCCGCACGACGGCACCAAGAAGAAGGGCGGCAGAAGAGGCCGGAGAGTTTAGAGGCTGCATACATGGACCTGAAGATCATCGACCTGACCGATACCCATGCTAAGTTCGTCGTCTCGGGCACGCGCCCGGACATGGCCAACGCCCTTAGGCGGACGCTCATGGTAGGGGTGCCCAAGATGGCCATCGAGACCGTCGAGTTCCACCTGGGTCCAATCAGGGACGAGGACGGCAAGGAGTGCGAGAGCGTCAGCCCGCTGTTCGATGAGATGATCGCTCACCGCCTGGGCCTCGTTCCCGTTCCTACCGATCCAGACCTCTACGTCTTCAAGGACAAGTGCGTCTGCGACGGCGAGGGCTGCCCGAACTGCACCATCATGTACTCCCTCAACAAGAAGGGCCCGGCGGAGGTGTACTCCGGAGACCTGGAGCCCCTTGGAGGGAAGGAGCTTAGGGTGAAGGACGAGCTCATTCCCATCGTCAAGCTGGGTCCCAAGCAGGCACTGCTCATCTACGCGTCCGCCGAACTCGGCACCGCTGAGAGGCACATCAAGTGGCAGGGCACCTCCGGAACCGCGTATCGCTACTACCCCACGGTCACCATCGACGTGTCTAAGTGCGACCTTTGCGAGGAGTGCGTGAAGGCCTGCCCGCGGCACGTGCTCGGCAGCAAGGACAAGAAGATCGTCGCGGTGAACCTGGAGGAGTGCATCCTGTGCACCTCCTGCGTGAAGGCCTGCCCGAGGGATGCCATCACCACGAGCGGTGACGACACCAAGTTCATCTTTGAGTTCGAGACCGACGGCTCGCTCACCGCCCGCGACACCCTGAGAAAGGCGCTGGAGGTTCTCGAGCAGAGGTTCGACGACTTCCGCGAGAACCTCGGCCAGCTCGTTGAAGGCTGAACTGAAAGGACAACGCTCTGAGATGGCAGAGCACCTTCCCCGTTTCTTTACTGACCTCTTGCCTCGTCCGATCTTGATTTTAGGTCGCCTCCCGAGCTTTGAATTCTCAGGGCCGCCTATGCTTTCATGGCAAGTTATCAAATATCCTGCCCGAAATGTGAGCTTCATAATGGAGATGTGAACGATGCAGAAGGAACTGGAAAAGTATGTATGCCCCATCTGCGGCTACGTCTATGACCCTGAGGTGGGGGACCCGGACCACGGGATCCCGCCCGGGACAGCGTTCGAGGACCTGCCGGATGACTGGACCTGCCCGTACTGCAATGCTCCCAAGAGCATCTGCCGGAAGGTCTCCGAGGTCAAAGGCGGCATCTGAACCTTGCGGCGGCCGGCCTCCATCTCCAACTCGGCCGGCTCACATGAAATCGGTGAGCTTGCACCTCTTGATCTTATATGACTGGAACAGCGAGTTCATCGACTCCTCCACTATGCCTATGCGCTGCTGGGTGTAGGAGTCGAGATCGAACCTCTCGCTGATCTCCTTGGTGATCTCGAGATATTTCTTCACGCTCTTCTCATGGACCGTTAGAGTGAGGTTGTTCCCGCAATAGCATCGCCCTTTGAGCGGTATGCGCCGGTACTTGGCGCCGCACTTGGTGCACCGGAGCGATTGAGAGGAGAAGGATTTCAGGTTGCCGATCATGTCCGGGAGGAAATGCTTGGTGATGACCCGGTAGACGACATCCTTGGCATCCACTGCCCGGATGGTCCTGGCCAGCTCGAGCTGGGCGTTCATCTTGTCGATCATCGTCTCCAAGGTCTTGTACGCTGATTCGTCCGGCCCCTCGGATATGTCCCTGGTGTCATGGGTATATCCGAAGCCCTCGTACTGCAGGGCCGAGCCTATCCTCCCGGCGACCTGGTCCATGATCCCGTCGATCTCCTTGGGATGCTTGTACTCCATGGTCGCCTGGTAGAACTCCAAGGGGTATTCCCAGCGCAGATCGATGTTGTGCGCCTCCTTGTCTATCTCGTTGGGATCGAGCCGGGTCGTTAGGACAAGGGGGGCATCCATGAGGCCTCCGCGGCTGCGGGGGAGGAACTCCTTGGAGAAGTTAAGCAGGCCGTCGAGCAGCAGGATCACCGAGTCCTCGTCCCCGTCGGCGTTGCGGCGCTTGGCCGCGTGGAAGAACGGGTGCCCGTACCCCACGTTCGTTCTGGTGTAACCAATGATGCGGCATAGGATCCCGCCGGATGTGTGCGGCGCAAGACCTATTGCCAGCTGACCGATCAGGTCGCTGCGGTCGCGCGAGCTGTAGAAACTTGCCAGGCCGTAGTATCTTTCCAGGAGGTCATCGACGAAGTTGGCGACCTTGACCAGGTAGTCGCCGCAGCTCTCCGAAGGTATGATGTCCTGGACCCTGAGCTCGCACACCTGGTCAGGGGACGTTAGGTCGTCGTTGTGCACGTCCTTAAGATAGCCCAGCGCCCTGGCCTTTTCCACGCTCAGTCCGATCTCCCGTGGCCGGAAGTGCGTTACCGGCACGTCGGTCATGTCGAACCGGATGGTGCCGTCCTTGAACACGAAGATGTCGTGGACGGCGCGGAGGAGCCCCTTCTCCAGCGCCTCAGGGGTCTTGTTCTTCGAGATCATTCCCTGGACGCCCTTTATCTCCGGCGCGACGGTCACGCCCACGCGGGCCATGGCGCTCTCCAGCAGCTTGTTGAGGTCGATGCGCTGGACGGTCGGGCGGTTCACGGTAA
>JAKIXL010000171.1 GCA_022709105.1 Thermoplasmatota archaeon
CTCCAGCTTCCTCCTGATCTCCGCTTGCTTTTGCTCATTCATGGATGTACCTCTCTTCCGTGATCTTTGCCCTAGCCTGTGCGTCCCGGCCCGGGGCCGGTTCACCCGACTCTGGAAGATCATCGGCCCGCACTGCCCTGACAACGTAGCTTTTTGGAGCCTACAATATAAACAATTTACTGCTATCGCATTAGATATTGCTCAGCCCAGACAAAACAAAATTGATAATAACATATTATAAAATAAATTATATTGCATTGGAATCTTCAATAGGGCAGGCATCGCCAGGTCAGGGGGCCCTAGAACATCTCCAGGGTGCCTTTGCGGCGGGATAGGTGCTCGAACATCAGCATCATGAGGTAGCCGATAAGGATGGCAGCCGTCATTACGATCAGCTCTGAGCCGAGAAGACCGCTCACGTCAGCCAGGCTGGCCCCGTCGACCGCCATACGGGCCGCGTCGGTGGCGTAGGTGATCGGGAAGATGTACGACACCGGCTGCAGGTACTCCGGAAGCATGCTCACCGGGAAGTTGACCCCGCAGAACAGCAGGCCCAGGAACAGGAATATGTTGGCCACAACCATAGATGTCCTCAGGTAGAAGCCCAGAGACGATAGCATCAGCCCGAAGCCAACGGTGGCGAAGGCGGTGACCAGGACGACCACGCCCAAGGTCAGGAAGTCGGCCCTAGAGAAGTCCACGCCGAACACCGCCGCAGCGTAGAACAGCCCTATGGCCACCGTGGCCATGCTGTTCACCACTTGGAACATGGCCCTGCCTACGAAAAGTGAGAACCTGTTGGCCGGCGTGACCAATATTCCCGGCAGCGTTCCGGCCTCCTTCTCCTCGGTGGTTACGTTGGTGACAGCGAAGATGGCCACATATGCGATGCTCTGGATGGCGTTCCCGACCGCGACGTAGGCTACACTGGCCTGAGGATTGCCCACATACATCGATATGTACACGAAGAAGGCCATCTGGAACAGGGACATGGTGAACATCTGCATGAGCCACAGTCCCGGCGATAACCATGCGAAGAGCGCTTTCTTGGCTATGACCGCCGAGGACCAGAAGACCCTGGCCGATCTAATGATGTTCATTTCAGATCCTCCCCAGATTGCCGTCGATCCTGGCCCGGCGGTCCACGACCCTGAAGAGGTTGAAGGCGATGACCAGGTAGGCTAGGGCCATGATGATGACCACGGCTATGTCCACCATGAACGCGGAACCGGGGTCCAGGGTTCCAACGAACCCGTCCCAGAGGCCCTGTGGGTTGTATCCGGCGGCGATGCGGATGGCATCGATGCCCCACGAGGGGGCGAGCGACAGCGACAGCGGGCCGGCCCAGAACGGAAGGATGGCGATCGGGTACATGCACCCGGTGGCCACATAGATGGGGAACTCCAGACCGTTGGTCAGCACGCCCGCCTGGCGGGTGAGGACGAAGGCAGAGCTGAACACCAGGCCCAGGGCGGCCAGGGACAGCAAGGTGATGAGGAACGCAAGCAAGAACATCGGCAGATCGGCAACGGTCACCGGAGCATGGAGGACGAACACCGCGACGACCAGGATGGCGACGCCGTTAACTATACCGATCAAGGCGTTCCATATGGTCCTCCCGGCGATGATCCATATAAGCGGCGTGGGCACGGCTAGGATCGACTCCAGAGTGCCCCACCATCTCTCCGACTGTATAGAATAACCAGATGCGTACAGCGTGTTTCCCCACATCCCCATCATGCCCCCGCCCAGAACGGCGTACATGACGATCGGGCCCTCGTTGCTGCTGTACAGCATCAGCGCCACCAGGGTTATGACGAAGGGCAATATGATGTTGGGGATCAGCCATCCCGGGTCGGACAGGAAATGCCTGGCCTGGTGCTCGAAGGCCGCCTTCACCGCCCGCATCCTAGGCATGCCCTTCCACCAGCCAAAGATAGGCGTCCTCGAGGGTCGGCTCCTTCACCCGGACATCTATCACCTTGCAGTCCAATGCCTTCGTCACCGGCGTTAAAAGCTCCCCGGCGTCGCAGACCTGGACCCTCATGACCTGCTTCGACTCGTTGGCGGTCGCCGACACTGTGCGCACGCCCTCCAGCTTGCGCACCCGCTCCATCACCTTTTCGTCGATGCCGAAGCCCTCGACCTCGATGACCGCAGTGTCCTTGACCAGTCCCTTCAGTCCATGAGGCGTGTCCAGTGCAACGATCCTGCCGTTGTTGATGACCGCTATCCTGCGGCACAGCTCGTCCGCCTCGAACATGTAGTGGGTCGTTAGGAGGATGGTCTTTCCCTGGCCTATCAGGTCCTGTGCCAGCTTCCTGGTCTCCCTGGAGGCCTGGGGGTCGAGTCCTATGGTAGGCTCGTCCATGAAGATGACCTCCGGGTCGTGGACGATGCCCTTGGCGATGTGCAGCTTCTGCTTCATGCCCCTCGAGTAATCCTCGACCTTGGTGTCGGCCTTCTCTGACAGCCCCACCATGTCCAGTACCTCCTGGATCCGGCGGTCACGGTGCTGCAAGGGAACGCCGTAGAGATCGGCGAAGTACTTCAGGTTCTGGCGGCCGCTGACCCTGTAGTACAGTCCCCTCTCGCCACCCAATATGAGCCCTATGCGCTTGCGGACCTCCACCGGGTCCTTCTTCACGTCATAGCCTAGAACGGAGGCCGTTCCCTCGGTGGGGGTGAGCAGGGTGGTGAGCATCTTGATGGTGGTCGTCTTGCCGGCCCCGTTGGGCCCCAGCACGCCGAATAGTTCGCCATGCTCCACGGAGAACGAGACCTTGTCCACTGCCAGGGTCTCCTTCCTCTTCTTTCGCATGATGCCTGTTGATGACCGGTATATCCTCACCAATCCCTTGGCTTCTATGGCCTTCTGGAGCATGGCCTGGCCGGCGACGCTTTGTTGTTATTAAACGATATCGCAGGTGGCATCTTGTCGAGACGCGGCGATCGCCGAGGCCGTTCGGACCACCGGTCATCAAGGATAGCCGTTCATGGTCCCATTTCCGGGTAAGATGCGAGGTTATCGCAGTTTATATAGGTCCGGGTGAAATATTCGAAAGCATGGCTGAACTTCTCGACATCACGGTAGGTTTCATTATCGCACTGATCGTCAGCTCGATCATAATCTGGTTCGTGGCAAAGATCACTGGGGAGAAGGAGGGCATCGGGACCGCGTTTCTGGCCGCGTTGGTCGGTGCGATCATATACGCCATTGTATACTTTCTGCTGGGCAACGGACTACTTGCAGCGATCGTAGGAGGCATCATATGGCTGCTAGCGCTGAAGGCGCTTTACAAGATCGGATGGCTCAAGGCCCTGCTCATCGCTATCCTCATCTGGATAATCACCGCGATCGTTGGGATCTTCCTCCCTACGCTAGCCGGCCCTTTGTAGATGGGCCCTGGGAACCACATAGGGCCTGCAGGGGCCCTTCCTCACATCGATGACCGGGCCTGAGGAACGTCGTGCCCGGAGCGTTTCGTT
>JAKIXL010000172.1 GCA_022709105.1 Thermoplasmatota archaeon
GATGGGGCCGTATCTCTCTTTCACTTGCCCAGGGTGGAGGTTTGTGATTATCAAGCCTCTGCTTCCACTCTCCATCTCGCCCAGGAACATGCGGTAGGCCGCGTCGGTCTTCTTGCTCTTGACCAGGTCACAATGACCGCTTAGGAGGACGACATCGGGCATGGCGACGGTCCCCCCCTCGTCCCGGGGAGCGGAAGCGGGCAGATTGAACGGCCGATAGTCGATGATGATGAACGCGAATATCGAACCAGTGGCCAGCAAACCCCACGGCAGCAGGGAGTATAGGTCCACTACCGACCATGCCAGGAAAACATCCAGCATGGTTATGGTGAAGGGGAAGAGCAATGCTACGGACAGAAGGGTGTATCGGCGCCGGAGCCTCTCATCCTCAGCCCTGTCCCAAGCACCGCCGGCAATGTGAGCGCCGCCAGCGCGCCGATCCACAAGAAGGTCCATTCAGTAGGGACCCACCAATATCCCATGTTTCCGGTCGTGACCTTGACCGGCAGGGCCCCTATAATGATGGCGGCGGCCGTGGCCGATAGTATGAAACTATACTTCCTTTTCACCGGCCATGAGCCCTGGACATCGAACGGTGGGTAAACAGAGAAGTATAGCATGGATGAGGTCGTCAGAACGCCGGTGGTGAGCGAGAGGTGAGCGAATAGGATCGCCATTTCATAGCTCCCCGCGTTGCGCAGCATGAACATGCTGGATGTATATATGGCCACCATGCTCATGGTGATAAGGAACAGCTGAGATATCTTGAGATAGGGGTTCCTCTTGATGATCAATAGGCTCATGCCAAGGCAGACTATCCCGGTCACCAGCATCTCTGCGGAATGGATGGACGCGCCTCCAGTTACTGGTCGAACGAAACATCCTTGACTACTAATAATGAGCGACCTTGGTCGCAAAATGCGAACCGAGGGGCAGGTCGCCTATACGGGCTGCGGCCGGATGGACCGCTTGGTCCGAGCTCATACCCAGTCCGTGTCCCCCAGCATGATATGGGGGCGCAGGCCTTTCTTGGTAAGAGCGGCCATCAGGGGACCTCCCTTGTCCCTCTCCAGAGCTATGACCTTCATCTCCAGCTCCCCCGTGAACCTCACCTGCGACAAGAAGCCGATCTCGGTCATCCTCTTGCCGTAGGGGTGTCCCTCGGGCAGGCAGCACAGCACGGTCTCGATGTCCATGCTCTTGGCCATGGAGATGCAGTCCTTTAGCAGCAGCGTGACCGCGTTGGGCGAGCGGGGGTCGGCCAGGCAGTCGACGATGTTTAGGAATCGGGATCCGTCCTTGATCTCCTCGCGCATTACCATGTAGCCGGCCAGCCGGCCCTTGTTCCTGACTGTGCGGACGACGAAGTCGCCTGCCCGAGGGTCGCAGTATCTCCACCTCAGATATCCGCTGTCGCGAACGATGATCATATCGAAAGAGCCGCTGGCCCTCTCGAAGAGCTCGTCGAACTCGTTCCCCAGGTCGGCCTCGCTGCCCATGGTGATGCCTCCCCCTACATCGATCCTAGGGCCGAGGGAGCGCCTGAGGACCTGATAGCTGGAATGGCCAAACCTTTTTATGGAGCCGTAGCGGACCTTTCGGAAGAACTGCGCCCCGTCGATGATGTAGCGATGCTGGAGCATCACGATGCCCAGGTCGCGGAAGCCCTGCTTGGTCACGCTAAGTTTGTACGATGCGGAGTTTGGGAAACCAAAATCAAGGTCCACCTTGTGAACGTCCTTCATTTGGTTGCGGCAGGCCATGGTCCGGCCTATGAGGCCGGCGCCCCTGAAGTCCGGGTGCGTGCATAGGTCCACCCCCTGGGACGCGATCACCGTATGGTCCCCTATCTTCATCCTGACGGGCATGGAGGCTGAATGGGAGACGACCTTTCCATCGTGAAGGGCCACGCAGACCAAGTGAAAGCCCAGGGGGTTCGATAGGAACTTCCATCTCCAATGCTCAATATGGTCCACGGCAGTGCTGGTGGCCGGCCAGCCCATGTTGGCCTCGAGGAACGGAACTATGGCTGCCTCGTCACCGTCCCTGCAGACCCGGACCTCAACCTCCGTCGACTGGTTCGACGGGTCAGGCCTATCCGACACTGCCGATTTAACACCCCTACATACGATGTGTTCGGCCGATAAAAACCTTCTCCCCTGCCCGGAGACGGCGGCGAACACATCTTCGGTTTCCGAAAGAGATTAAATCGTTGGCCTCCCATAGTCCGCCCCGGTGAGCGCCGTGAGATATGCTGGACCGCTGGAGAAGATCGATGAATTTCGCTGGAAGATACCGAGGAGCTATAAGAGCGGGATGCGCACGGACGCCGTGATCTATGCGAGCGAACGCATGGTCCCCAGCCTGAGAGAGGACAACGCTCCAGAGCAGGCGGCCAACGTGGCGTTCCTTCCAGGTATCGTGGGCAACTCCCTGGCCATGCCTGATATCCACTGGGGGTACGGGTTCCCCATCGGCGGGGTGGCGGCTATGGACGCCGAAGAGGGCGTGATATCGCCCGGTGGGATCGGGTTCGACATCAATTGTGGAGTGAGGCTGATAGCGACCGATCTCGAGACAGCGGACGTCCGCCCTGGCATCAAGGACCTCATAGGGACGCTGTTCAATAACGTTCCTGCGGGGGTCGGCTCGCAGGGGGTCGTGGATGTCGCGGCCGCCAAGATAGATGACATTTTGCTCCTGGGCGCGGAATGGGCGGTGGAGAGCGGCTATGGCTGGCCTGAGGACCTTGAGGCAACAGAGGAAGGGGGCCGGATGAGATCCGCCGACCCCGGCAAGGTCAGCACCACGGCCAAGCAGAGAGGCATACCTCAGGTCGGTTCCCTCGGCTCGGGGAATCACTTCCTCGAGATCGATGTCGTGGACAAGGTCTTCGATGAGATGGCGGCCAAGGCCTTTGGTCTAAGGGAGGGGCAGGTCACCGTTTCGGTGCACTGTGGTTCACGGGGCTGCGGTCACCAGATCGCCACCGATTATCTGCAGGTCATGGAGCGTTACATCAAGAAGAGCGGGCTGCAGCTTCCGGACAGACAGCTGGCCTGCGCACCTCTTCGCTCCAAGGAAGGGGAGGACTATTTCAAGGCCATGTCCTGCGGGGCCAACTTCGCATGGGCCAACCGCCAGATGATACTTCATTGGATCAGGCAGTCGTTCGAGGAGCACTTTAAGCGTGACGCCGAGAGCATGGGGATGCATCAGGTGTACGACGTGGCGCACAACATCGCCAAGATGGAGGAGCACACCGTCGATGGCAGGCCGCGGAGGACCGTGGTCCATCGCAAGGGTGCCACCAGGGCCTTCCCCCGCGATCGGCCCGAGGTGCCCGATAGATACCGCGCGATCGGCCAGCCGGTGCTCATCCCGGGAGACATGCGAAGCGGCAGCTACGTCCTGGTGGGTACCGAGCGCGCCATGGAGGAGGCTTTCGGTTCCACCTGCCA
>JAKIXL010000173.1 GCA_022709105.1 Thermoplasmatota archaeon
CTGGTGTTCCGTACCCTCCATTTTCTAGGAGGGGGGAAGGCGCTGGGGGCCCCGGTGCTAAACATAGACAGGCCGTACATCGACACCTCGCGGGCCAAGGCCAGCTATGCCGACTCCATTGCATTGGCCGCGGTGCTGGCCCTCAGGAACCATTAATGTGGGCGGCCCATACCACCATGGGACGCCGGAGCCCCATCATGGCCATCGGCTGGGGACAACCATGCGGGCTTGGCCATAAGTGATTCGGGCGGTAAGAGGCCGGCCTTCCAAGGCGCTTGGGCCTCTGATCGGAGCGGGGAGTTCAAGACGCCCGCCGTCGAGTGCATACCTTATAACGCATCTAGACTCCCTCTCAGGTCCGACGGACAGGAAACCCCAATATGCCTTGCCAGAAAAAGGCGAAGGTGTAAAATGCTTAATACCGAGATACGTGTCCGGTAATCATGAGGATCGAGATCGACGGAGAGTACTCGGGCATAAAGTTCTCCGCCTCCCACTTCATTCCTGGGCACGCCAAGTGTGGAAGGCTCCACGGGCACAGCTACACGCTGCATCTCGTGCTGTACGGCGAGAAGGCCGATGACGGAATGGTCATGGACTTCGTTGACCTGAAGAAGGCCCTGAAGAAGATCGTGGCCGAGCTCGATCACCGCGTCCTGCTGCCGTCGAGGTCCAAGACCGTGACCATCAGGAAGGGTCGCGAGGTCGAGGTGCTGGTGGCGAGCAAGCGGTATGTGTTCCCCAACGAGGACGTGGCGGTCTTGGACCTCACGCAGACCAGCGCGGAGGAGCTCGCTGAGTTCATAGTCAACCGGCTTCTCAAGATCCTGAAATTCCCGCCCAACGTGAACATCGTGGAGATCGGACTGGACGAGGAGAGGGGCCAGACCGCGTGGGTGAAGCGCGAGGTATGGGATTGAAGAGGGCCGTGGTGCTGCTCTCCGGCGGACTGGACTCCACGACCACACTGGCATATGCCGTTTCCAGGGGGTACGAGGTCGTGCCTCTCACCATGAGCTACGGGCAGAAGCACTCCCGGGAGCTGGAGTCCGCAAGAGCGGTGGCCGCGCACTACTCGGTCAAGAAGCACGTGATGACCCATTTGGACCTGAGCTTCCTCAACACCAGCGCGCTCATCTCCGATGCCGTGGACGTTCCGAAGCGGAGGTCCCTGGAGGACGTCTCGGAGGAGATCCCGGCGACCTACGTTCCGGCGCGCAACATCATCATGCTCAGCATCGCCGCCGGCCTGTGCGAGTCGGTGGGCGCCGAGGCGATATTCATCGGGATCAACGCCGTGGACTACTCCGGCTATCCGGACTGCCGCCCTGAGTTCCTCGAAGCATTCCAGCATGTACTTCGCGTCGGCACAAAGGCAGGCGTGGAAGGACGTCCGATCCGGGTGGAGGCGCCGATACTGGACATGACCAAGGGAGAGATCGTCACCCTCGCCATGAAGCTGAAGGCGCCGCTGCACCTCACCTGGTCATGCTATCAGGGCGGCGAGAGGGCTTGCGGGCGGTGCGACTCCTGCCTCCTTCGCCTCAAGGGCTTCCGGGAGGCTGGCGTGAAGGACCCCGTGCCGTACGAGGCGACCAGATGAGGATAAGCGAGATATTCTGCTCGCTCCAGGGCGAAGGAGTGCTCATGGGGACTCCCACCACCTTCGTGCGAACGGTGGGATGCAACCTGGACTGCGCGTGGTGCGACACGAGGTACGCTAGGCAGGGCGGCACGGAGATGACGATCGACCAGATCTTCGATCGGGTAGAGAGGGAGGGCGTGCCATTCGTCGGCGTCACCGGCGGGGAGCCCCTGCTGCAGGAGGACATCCATCGCCTCATCTCGCTTCTCGTGGACAACGAGTACCACGTGACCGTGGAGACCAACGGCTCGATGCCTCTCGAGTCGATCCCCGACTCCGAGGAGGTCATGATCTCCATGGACGTCAAGTGCCCCAGCTCCGGGATGTCCGACAGGAACCTAATGGAAAATCTCGAGTTCCTCGCTCCCCGGGACCAGGTCAAGTTCGTCATCGCCGACCGTGTTGATTACCTGTTCTCCCGCAAGGTGCTCAGGGAGCACGAGATCAACGCCCCGGTGATATTCACCCCGGTGGGCGGCACGGTGCTCAAGCCCCTCGCGGAGTGGGTGCTGGCGGACCGCCTGATGGTGCGGGTCATGCCTCAGCTGCACAAAATGATCTGGGGCGACGCGCGCGGGAAATGAGCTCCAAGCTCTTTTGATTTGCATTTCGACGGCGATATCACGCCGATGAGGACACGGCGGTCGATCGTCGGGACATCGATCGCGGCCATAGGCGTGATCGCCGTTCTCGTTCTCCTAGTTATGACGCGTGGAGTGACGCCGTCATGTGCGCCGGCAGCAAGTTTTGGATCGGTCGATACAAGCAAGGAGGGCGTCGTGAACCTCACGTTGTACATCTCCAACCCCACCGACTCTTCCGCAGTATCCGCATATCTCTCCGTTAGCGGGACGAACTCCTGGGCTCACGCGGTCCTGACATGAAGCGGCGCAACCTTGGCCCTCGAGGACGGCAGGGAGTTCACGGTCGCTCGTGTCGACAGGGACCACGACGGCCTGGTGGAGAGCGGCGATAACATATCGGTCGCCGGGCCGTTCGACAGCGGAGACTGCATCATCGCTCTGTACTTCGAGCCATCATACGCGACCATCAACTCGGTCACCGCTCATATGGATCAGGGGCGTTCTCAGAACCAAGGAAGGATTTATTATCACCCGTTCTTTTATGCTCTTACCGTGAACGATCCTCGGGAGAGCTGCGTCACTGCCGCCACTGCGGCGTTGTTTTTGCGTGAGCGCTAGACGCATTGCTTTATCCCGGGCTTCTCGAGGCGATTCCCATGGTCGACCTGAAAGCGACAGAGCAAGCCAGAAATCCCCGTCCTACCCTGGACCGAAAGAGAGTGTATACCAGCCAGTTCAACGCCATGGCGCGGACAGAGGCCACGCCCTCAAGGATAATGGTCCTGGACACCACCCTCCGCGATGGAGAGCAGACCCCCGGCATCGCGCTTTCCATAGAGGATAAGATGCGCATCGCCCAGGCGCTGGACGAGCTGGGCGTGGACGTCATAGAGGCGGGGTTCCCGGCCGCCTCGGCCGGCGAGCAGGAGGCGGTTAGGAAGATCGCCTCGACGGTGTCCCGGGCCCGCGTATGCGGCCTTGCCAGGTGCAGCCGGAAGGACATCGACGTGCTGCTGGGATGCGGACTCGATTACGTGCACACCTTCATCGCCACCTCCGACATCCACCTCAAGCACAAGCTGAAGATGGACCGCGAGCAGGTAAAGGCCAGAGCGATCGATTCGATAGAGTACGCCAAGGCCCACGGGCTTACCGTCGAGTTCTCGTGCGAGGACGCCACCCGGACGGACCTGGATTTCCTAAAGGAGATGCATATCGCGGTGCAG
>JAKIXL010000174.1 GCA_022709105.1 Thermoplasmatota archaeon
AGGGGATATTGACATTCTCGAGGCTCTCGGCCAATGAGCCGGAGCTTCTGGACGACGCATTGAGGATTGCGAGGTGGAGCGTGGAGAACATGCAGGACCCGGCGGGCTTCTTCTACCACCAGAGGCATGAGCGGTTCATCAACCGGATCCCATACATGCGTTGGGGGCAAGCTTGGATGATGCGCGCGCTCGCCTCTCTCGCAGCGGCCGTCCCCTGCCGGTAGCGCGAGCGACCAGACAGGGGTTGAGAAGGTCATGCCCGCTCGACCCCATCTCGCAATTTATAAATATGCTATCTGGCGCTTTCAACCGCGTGTCACTATCTGGCCTCCTCCTCGGCAACGCCGGCGCTGTAACCGGCTGGTTCGAATGGGGAGTGGAGGCGAGAGCGGAGTTCGCGATCGTCACTCTCGTCCTCGCCGCATTGCTGTTCGCGAAGGAGATCGTGACCACGACCGAGCATGGGAGCGAGCGGATAGCCCGGGCACTGACGATCGTCATTCTCCCCCTTCTCGCACTTTTCATCATCAACCTCGTGTTCGTCTTTCTCCTTTGAGGCCCCCGCTTCGGCAAATGGTAAATCGTGGTTAGGCCATTGACCCCCCTGTACGGACAGGGAGGGTGGAGAACGCACATCGGAAGGGTGGTAGGCAACAGCGTCATGGAGACGCGCTTCAGGATGAACTACGGGGAGCCTCTCCAGGTAGGGGAAATGCTGGTGGTGGAGAACGAGACCTCCCCGGACCGGTACCTCGTTCGAGTTATGGACATCGAGCACGGTGCGGACTCCGAGCAGAAAGGATGGATGGAGACCTTCGCCGGTCAGATGCTCAGGGGCGACGCCAGGAACCAAGAGTATGATATGGAGGGGATCAGGCCCCAGCTTTACTGCGCCGGGGTGTGCATCCCTCTGGGCTGTGTCGGATCGGCATTTAGGAAGACGAAGACCATACCCAGCCACTTCTCCCGCGTCCGCCGAACGGACATCACCGACTATGAGTTCCTCAAGGACAGCTTGGGGGACATCCAGGTGGGGAACCTCCGTTCGGGGGACCAGGTGCTCGATTTCCCGGTGGGCATAACCGGGCAGGCGATACCGCACCATATCGGCATCTTCGCCACCACGGGCATGGGCAAGAGCAACCTGATGAAGAACCTGGCGCTCTCGTGCATGGACCTGCGCAAGTACGGCTTCCTCATACTCGACCCGCACGGCGAGTACTACGACGGAGGGGAGGCGAAGAAGCGCGGGCTGAAGCATGCCGGCCGCACGGACGCGCTGGTGGTGTTCTCCTCCCGCAAGCTGGACGGGCCGCACAACAGCCTGCACCTGGCCGCCTCGGAGATCGAGATCGCAGACCTGGAGTCCCTGTACGAGATGACCGGGGCCCAGAAGGAGTGCATGCAGTCCGCGCAGTACGCCTACGGCGATAATTGGTTGGTGGAGCTGAACGACCGTTCGGTGGGGACCATCGTAAAGGACCTCAAGGACCAATACAAGGACGGGACGGTCTCGGTGATCAAGCGGCGGCTGGAGAACCTCTTCCGGTTGGACCTGATCACCCGCGACCGAAAGCTATCCGTCACCAACAACATAATCGACGCGCTTCATGACGGCAAGGTGGTGCTGGCCGACACGTCCAACATGTTCGAGGCCGAGGAGCTTCTCGTCTCCACGGTGCTGTGCCGGGCCATATTCGAGCGGAACAAGCAGCTGTACGGGGAGAAGGAGCGGTTCGACAAGCTGCCGCCGGTGCTCATCGCCATGGAGGAGGCCCAGCGCGTCCTCACCGAGGCCAAGGGCAGCATCTTTGCCCAGATCGCCAGGGAAGGCCGCAAGTTCAAGACCGGGCTGTGCGCCGTCTCCCAGCAACCGAAGCTCATCGATGTCGAGATCATCTCCCAGTTCAACACGCTGTTCGTGCTGGGGCTCGCCGACCGCAGGGACCGCGAGATCCTAAAGAACTCCGCCAAACAGGACATCTCCCAACTGGAGAACGAGATCCAGATGCTGATGCCCGGCGAGGCTCTCATCGCCTCGCCGTTCACCCCGTTCGCCGTGCCAGTGAAGATCCATCTGTACGAGGAATACCTGGCCAAGGAACTGGCCAAGACGCCTTCCAGGGCCGTATCGAGAGCTTCACCTGATAGGGGGTTCTACTGAACATGACATCTCAGATTTTCGGCGTGCGAAGGAAAGAAATAACTCCCAGATGCGGCAAAAAAGGCCGTACTCGAAGGTAAGGATATGAGGATCGTTCACGTCGCGGATACGCATCTTGGCTTTTCCGCCTACCGCAAGGTCTGCGAGGACGACGGCCCATACCGGGGCCTGAACCAGAGGGAGGTCGATGCCTACCGGTCTTTCGAGGCGTTCATAGACCATGTCCTCAAGCTCCGTCCTGATGCGGTCCTGCACAGCGGCGACCTGTTCGATGCCGTCCGCCCGTCCAACAGGGCCTTGAGCTTCGCATTGGAGCAGATGGTCCGCCTGTCCGAGGCAGGCATACCGACCGCCATCATCGCGGGGAACCACTCGACGCCCAGATTGAGGGAGACGGGGAGCGCGTTCCGGCTTTTCGAGCACCTGAAGCATATATCTCCTGTGTACCGCGGGGCGTACGAGCGCCTCGTCCTCGGGGACCTTACCGTGCATGCCGTTCCCCATTCGGAGGGCGAGGGGTTCAAGGAGCAGCTCCCCCTCATCGAGCGTTCGAGGGAGACGGGCCATAATGTCGCCATGCTCCATGCCGGCGTCGTCGGCTTCAACGAGTTCCGGATGAACGAGTTCAATGAGCAGCTGGTAGAGTCCTGTTATCTCAAGGAGGACCTGGACTACATTGCCCTGGGCCACTTCCACCAAAGGTACGAGGTCACCCGGAACGCCTGCTATTCCGGTTCCACCGAGCGCTTCTCCTTCGCCGAGGCCGGTCAGCCCAAGGGCTTCTACCACATCGACCTCAGTAGCGGTAAGAGGGATTTCATAGAGCTGCCCACTCGCCCGATGGTGAGCCTTGGCCCGGTGGATGCGCGCGGGGCGGACCCGTCATCCCTGAGAGCTGAGCTGGAGGACTTGCTGTCGCAGGACCTTGAGGGCAAGATCGTCAGGCTGGTGGTCAAGAACGTTCCCCGTGCGCTGTATGTAACCCTCGACTTCAAGAGGCTGAGGGAGCTTGCCTCCGGCGCGGTCCATTTCGAACCTAAGTTCGAGGTCCTCCAGGGCAGCGTGTCGGTGCAGGCCGGTCCTGCCACCCTAAGCTCGCTGGAGGAGGAGTTCGTCAGCTACCTCGACCGGTATCCGGTGGACAACGTGGACAAGGACGCTCTCAAGCTGCAAGGTCTGGACTATTTAAGGAGGGGGCTGGAAGGATCAGGCTGAGGTACCTTGAGCTGCACAACTATCGGCGGTTCCGCGATGCCCGGATCGAGTTCCCGGACGGG
>JAKIXL010000175.1 GCA_022709105.1 Thermoplasmatota archaeon
CCGGACCTCCCTATCTATGCCAATGATTATCGCCATGGCAGTGCGTATCATCCGCATGTGCGGACGCTTCACTATCGGCGAGGTCAAGGACCTTATCACCCGTTTCTCCATCGACGCACCGATCGCGGACATGCCTCGCCCGAGATACAACCTGGCGCCGACCCAGGAAGCGCCGGTCGTGGTTCGCGGCAGCAACCGCCTGGTCATGATGCGCTGGGGGCTCATCCCCTTCTGGGCCAAGGACCCAAAGATCGGATCTCGAATGATCAACGCTCGCGCCGAAGGTGTGGCCGAGAGGCCGGCGTTCCGAGCCTCTCTCAAGGACCGCCGGTGCCTGGTCCCGACCACGGGGTTCTACGAATGGAAGAGCGCCACCGATGGCAAGACCCCATATCTCGCCAGGGTAAAGGACGAGAGATTGTTCGCAATGGCCGGGCTCTATGATCGATGGAGGGGCCCTTCGGGCGAGGAGGTTCAGAGCTTCACCATCATAACCACCGCGGCCAACGAGCTCATGTCCGATATCCACGACCGCATGCCGGTGGTCCTCTCGCGGGAGGACGAAGGCACCTGGCTAGCGCCAGGGCCGCTGGAGAGAGCGACGCGGGAACGCATCTTCGCGCCGTTCCCCTCGGAACGCATGGAGGCGTTTCCGGTCTCCAAGGCGGTGAACGACATCAGCAAGGACTCTGAGGAGCTTGTTCGCCCACTGCGGCGGGCCGGAACGGCGAAGTGGTTCTGACCGCACTTTCGGCATTTGCGGGCGGGCGACCATAAGGTACTTCAACGGCGCCCATTATGGGGAAGCGTGTTCGTCGAGCACCCCTTGATACTCAAGGAGAGCATCGAGCTCCGGGAGTACCAGCGGACCTTGGCCGATGCGTGCCTCAGAGAGTCCACGCTCGTCGTTCTCCCGACCGGGATGGGCAAGACGGTGATCGCCCTGCTGGTCATCGCCGACGTCCTGTCGAGGAAGAAAGGAAAGGTCCTCCTTCTAGCTCCGACCAAGCCGCTGGTGGAGCAGCATGCAATGTTCCTCAGGGACAAGCTCGTTGGCAAACGGACAGCGGTCCTCACCGGCGAGGTGGACCCGGAGGAGCGCGAGGCCGAGTGGGTGCAGAGCGACGTCATAGCGTCCACGCCGCAGGTCGTCGCCAACGACCTCCGGACAGAGAGGATCTCGCTCCGCGATGTCCGGCTCATCATATTCGATGAGGCCCACCGTGGTGTCGGCAACTACGCGTACGTGAAGATCGCCCGGGAGTATATGGGCCAGGGCGGCCTGGTGCTGGGCATGACCGCCTCCCCCGGTTCCAGCATGGCCAAGATCAAGGAGGTGTGCTCGAACCTGGGCATCGAGAACATCGAGGTACGGTCCGAGGCGGACCCGGACGTCTCGAGCTATGTCCATGATATCAATGTCGATTGGGTGGAGGTCGAGGTCCCAGTGGGCATGCGCAAGGTCGCCGACGTGCTCCGAAAGCTGTATGGCCGGTACATCAAGGAACTGGTCAACATGGGGGTGATGAACGCCGCTCGGCCCCCTTCGATCAAGTACCTTCTGGAGGTGCAGCGCATGGTCCAAATGAGGCTGAACAAGGGGGAGAAGAGCCATACGCTGTACAACGCCCTGTCGGTGCAGGCCAGAGCGATCAAGGTCGGGCACGCGCTAGAGCTCGCGGAAACGCAGGGGGTCACCGCGTTAAGCAGCTACTTGGAGAAGCTGAAGGCGGAGGCAGCCTCGGACGATGGGTCCAAGGCCTCGAGGGCCATCGTGGCCTCGGACGAGTTCGAGGAGGTCGTCCGCCTGGTGTCCACGCTGAGGATGGAGCATCCCAAGATCTCACGGGTCATGGGCATCGTCAGCAACCAGCTGCAGGTGAAGCCCGACTCCCGCGTCCTGGTGTTCACCCAGTACCGAGATACCTGTGACATGGTGACCAATCTCCTGGCGCGAATCGATGGGGCCCGGGTCACCAAGCTCATAGGGCAGTCGGGCCGCATCAATGAGAAGGGCCTAAAGCAGAAGGAACAGATCGGTGTTCTGCAGCGCTTCCGCGAGGGCGAGTTCAATGTCGTGGTCGCCACCTCTGTCGGCGAGGAGGGGTTGGACGTGGCGAACACCGACCTCGTGATCTTCTACGAGCCGGTGCCTTCAGAGATACGCTCGATCCAGCGCCGCGGCCGCACCGGCCGCTCACGGGCCGGGCGTGTGGTCGTTCTCATCACCGCGGGCACCAGGGACGAGGCCTCGCTGAACTCCAGCGAGAGGAAGGAGCGGGAGATGCGGAAGAGACTGTACTCCCTTAAGCAGCAATGGGACCGCGAGACCGCTGTCCAGAGGAAGGAGAAGGAAAAGGCCTTGAAGAAGGGACAGAACACCCTCGCCGACTTCGCCTAGCCGCCTGTCGCCTGCCAGCCGGCATCCGTATGGCGGGTCGGCGATGCCGATTAATAGGGAAATGCCATACTTTGCCTCATGCTCTACCTGGACCTGGTGAGGGTCTATCAGGCGCTTGAGTCCACCACTTCCAGGCTGGCCATGACCGATACGCTGGCCGACCTCTTTCGCTCAACAGATTGCGCCCATATCCGGCAAATCGTGTACATGACCCAGGGCAATATCGTCCCTGACTTCTTCCCGGAGAAGCTGGGCATGGCCGACAAGCTTTACCTGCGGACGCTGCTCTCGGCCTCCGGGGCCAGGGAGGCCGCGGTGCGCAAGCTTTGGGCCGAGGAGGGTGACCCGGGGACGGTGACGGAGAAGGTGCTCGAGACCAAGAGGCAGACCACGCTGTTCTCCGAGCCCCTGACCCTGGACAGGGTATACGAGGCCCTCATGCGCGTCGCCCGCCTGGAGGGCAGCGGCTCGCAGGAGAGCAAGATGCGCTGCCTCGCGGACATTCTGCATGACGCCAAGCCTGTCGAGGCCAAATACATCGCCCGCATAGTCACCGGCCGCATGCGGCTGGGCGTCGCCGCGCAGACGGTGATCGATTCATTGGCCCAGGCTTTCGCCACCAAGGCAGAGAAGGATGCGGTGGAGAGGGCGTTCAACATCACTTCCGATCTCGGCCTGGTCGGGGAGACGCTGTGCAGGAAGGGCATCGACGGCCTCAACGAGATGCATGTGATGGTCGGCAATCCCATCCGGGCGATGCTGGCGGAGCGCCTTCCCTCGCCGGAGGAGATCCTGGAGAAGATGGGCGGGCGGGCCATGTTCGAGTACAAGTACGACGGGCTTCGAGTTCAGGCGCACATCGACGGCGGCAAGATCACGCTCTACTCGAGGAGGCTTGAGGACCTTACTGGCCAGTTCCCCGACGTGGTCAAGGCGCTGGAGGAGGCGTTCACCGGCCAACGTGCCATCCTCGAGGGGGAGTGCGTCCCGGTGG
>JAKIXL010000176.1 GCA_022709105.1 Thermoplasmatota archaeon
TCCCCACCGGGCGGAAATGGGGGCTCTTCGCCTCCCAGCGCAACGTGTCCGGGAAATACCTCATCTGCAACGCCGACGAGGGCGACCCGGGTGCCTACATGGACAGGAGCGTCCTTGAGGGCAACCCGCACAGCATCATCGAGGGGATGACCGTGGGCGCCTTTGCCACGGGCGCAACCGAAGGGATCATCTACATCCGAACGGAATATCCGCTCGCGATCAAGCATCTGAAGATCGCACTCGAGCAGGCGAGAGAGATGGGCCTGCTCGGAAAGAACATCCTCGGGACCGACTTCTCCTTCAATATATCGATCGTCAAGGGCGCAGGCGCCTTTGTCTGCGGAGAAGAAACAGCCCTGATCAGGTCCATCGAGGGCCGCATGGGCGAGCCCAGGCAGAGGCCCCCGTTCCCCATCGTCAAGGGGCTCTACGGCAGGCCCACGATGATCAACAACGTAGAAACCTGGGCGAACATACCGGTCATCGTCGCTCAAGGGTCCCGGCGGTTTGTGGAGACGGGCGCGGAAGGCAACTCCGGCACGAAGATCTTCAGCCTGGTGGGTAAGATCAGGAACACCGGCCTCGTCGAGGTGCCCATGGGCATGACCTTGAATCAGGTCGTGCGGGACATCGGCGGCGGTGTTCCGGGGAAGAGGAAGATCAAGGCCGTACAGACCGGTGGACCGGCCGGCGGCTGCATCCCGGCATCGAGGTTCGACCTGCCCATCACCTACGAGAGCCTCAAGGCCGCCGGCTCCATCATGGGTTCGGGCGGCATGATCGTCATGGACGACTCCACATGCATGATCGATGTGGCCAGGTATTTCATGGCCTTCCTGAAAGACGAGTCGTGCGGAAAGTGCTTTACCTGCCGCAAGGGCACGCAGCGGCTGCACGAGCTCCTCGAGGATATCATCCAGGGCAGAGGCACGCCCGAGCACCTGAATCTGCTCGAGGAGCTCGGGGAGACGGTCAGGGACACCACCATGTGCGCCCTGGGCCAGTCGGCCGCCAACCCGGTCCTGAGCACGCTCAGGTATTTCCGCGAGGAGTACGAGCGCCACATCGAAGACAAGCGCTGCGATGCGTTCGTGTGCAAGCAGCTCACCGGGGCCCCCTGCCAGGCTGCGTGCCCCGTGGACACGGAGCCGTGGAGATACATCGCCCTCATAGAAAAGGGCGATTACGAGGGGGCATACCGGGTCATCCGCTCCGCCAATCCCTTCCCGGCCGTGAGCGCCAGGGTGTGCGACCGCAAATGCGAAAGCCGCTGCAGCCTGGGCGCGGGCGGAGGAGAGGGGGTCGCCATCCGGGCGCTCAAGCGGTTTGTCACCGACCGGGTCGATCCTTCGGTCTACCGGCCGGAAGCGGCTCAGGGCAAGGGCAGGAAGGTGGCGGTCATCGGGGCCGGACCGGCCGGAATCACGGCGGCGCACCAGCTCTCCCTGCTCGGTTACCGGGTCACGATCTTCGAGGCGGAAAACATCCCAGGCGGCATGCTCACGTGCTCCCTGCCGGCCTACCGGCTGCCCAGGGACATCGTCGAGAAGGAAATAGAGACCCTCATGAACAAAAACATCTCGATCGAATACGGCCGCGCCCTGGGGAGGGACATGACCATACCGGATCTCATGTCCGATGGATTTGATGCAGTGTTCCTAGCCATGGGGGCGCACGAGAGCTGGCGCCTGGGTCTCGAGAACGAGGAAGTGGAAGGGATCTTCCCCTCGATCGAGTTCCTGAAGGAATTCAATATGAGAGGAAACGAGCTCGCGCGCGGGCACGTGGGGATAGTCGGCGGTGGGAACTCGGCCGTGGACGCCGCGCGGGTCGCGCTGCGGCAGAAGGACGTAACCGGGGTGACCCTGTTCTACCGCCGCACCCGCGACGAGATGCCCGCGTATGAAGAAGAGATCGAGGCTGCGCTCGAAGAGGGCGTCAGGATCGAGACCCTCATCTCGCCCGTGAAGATCCACGTGCGCCAGGAGGAGATCGAGGCGGCCATCCGGGAAGGCGTAGAGCTGGAAACCCTGGTCTCGCCCATCAAGATCCACGCCAGGGAGGGCCGTCTCACCGGCATCGAGTGCGTGAGGAACCGCCTGGGCGAGGTCGATGCCACCGGCAGGCGCACCCCGGTGCCGATACCGGGGAGCGAGTTCAGTGTGGACCTGGACACGCTCATCGTGGCCATCGGCGAAAGGCCCTCGAGCAGGGCTCTGGCATCCATGGGGCTCGAAGTCGACAAGGGCGGCAGGGTGAAGGCCGACAGGAAGACCCTGGAAACGAGTATCAAAGGGGTTTTCGCGGGCGGCGATCTCGTGACCGGGCCCAACACCGTCATCGACGCCGTGGCGTCCGGCAAGAAGGCCGCGCTGGTCATCGACCGGTACTTGAGCGGACGGCCGCTTGTCGAGCCGGCGAAACCCAAGCTGCCGGAGGTGTACGTCGAGCCCGCGGTGCACGAGGAGTCCGAAGAAACGCCGCTGCGCGCCGTCCCGGCCTCGCTGCCTCCTTCCGAGCGGGTGAAGAACTTCCGCGAGGTGGAGTCGGCCCTGACCGAGGAGCAGGCGCGGACGGAATCCAGACGCTGTCTCAGGTGCGATCTCGCGTTCACCATGGAGAAGCCGGCGGGCGCTGCAATGGGAGGAGTACGACATGATTAATCTCACGATCAACGGGCTGGCCGTGTCTGTGGAAGATGGATCGACGATCCTCGAGGCGGCGCGGTTCCTCGGCTTTCCAATCCCCACGCTCTGCCATCACGAGGGATTGACCCCCTACGGGGCTTGCAGGCTCTGCGTCGTGGAGATCGGCGAAGGTCCGGGCGCCAGGCTCGTCTCGTCATGCACTTATCCGGCCGAGGAGGGGCTCAAGGTTCGGACCGCTTCCGAGCGGGTCGTGCGGGCCAGGAGGATGATCATCGAGCTGCTGCTGGCCTCGTGCCCGCAGTCCAAGGTCATCCAGGACCTGGCCTCGGCGCACGGCGTCCGGACGCAGCGATTCCGGCAGGAGTACGAGGACTGCATCCTCTGCGGGCTGTGCGTGCGGATGTGCTCCGAGCAGATGATGGCGGGCGCCGTCGGGTTCCGCGGCCGCGGCGAGGAGCGCAGCATCGGCACCCCCTTCGACGTTCAGTCGGACGTGTGCAGATTCTGCGGCGGATGCATGTACATCTGCCCGGCCTGCCAGCTCAGGTGCACGTACAACCAGCCGGAGAAGGCCGTCTGCAACGCGTGCGCGAACCTGGCGCCGCCCTGCATCCAGAAGGAACAGTATGGCGACATGATGTGCTACATGAACCCGTGTGTTGCCTGTGAAATAAAATAAGACGCGATAAAGGAGAGGAAGTATATGGTGATCTCGAAGGTGAATGCTTCAGCTGCCACGCTTACCA
>JAKIXL010000177.1 GCA_022709105.1 Thermoplasmatota archaeon
TGAGGAGGTACGCTTCGCGATACGGACTGTAGCTATGTTGACGCTCGGCTCGATGTTCTGCGGCAACCGGGTCGCCAGATCGGGCAAGGGGACGATGCTGCTCCGCTCTAAGAAAGCGTGCGCCTTCCTCTTCGGCAACAGAACGGTCACCCTGACCAATAAAGAGGGGACCGCGGCCCCTTCGAGCATAGTGGTGGAGATCGAGGAGATGCCGCGCTCGGACCACGCCGCCATGGTCGACGGTGTTCTTGACGCGGGGAACTACTCCGTGCAGCTCTGCGAGCCCAAGGACCTGGCCCTGGAACCGTCCGGCCCGCTCGATATGGTCCCATGCCTCCGTTCCTTGACCCCATTCATCGTTAAGAAGAGGATGAGCATGACGACCCCGCTCCTCATGCACCTTGGCCGGGCCGAAGCGCCGGAGGGGATGGAGGGGTGGATGGCCAGGAAGCAAGCGTCGTTGCTCGAGGGGTCCCCCGGGCCGATCGAGCTTGCCCGAAGGATGCTTGGTCTGGGCTATGGGCTCACGCCCTCGGGGGACGACTTCATCTTAGGCATCATCCTCGCCCACGAACTGGTAGGGTCAAGCGTCCAGGAGGTCCGCGGTATAGTGGAGGCCTATGAAAATCCTCTTTCCCGGACCATTCTGCTCGATGCCCTCGACGGCCAGTACGCGCTTCCGGTGAAGAGGTTGGGGGATGCGATGTTGGGGAACGGAAAGATCGGTCAAGCCGCTTATGATCTCACCAAGTATGGCCATTCAAGCGGCAGCGACATAATCTCTGGAATATGGTACATCTTTCGCAATTGGCGGAGCAATTGCGGTCCGTTCGGTTGATCCGGTCCAGGACCGATGCCCGCATCATCTTTACGCTCCACAATGGGAATGATGGCTCAAAACATCCATCGCCTGGCTCACGGCACGGTAACGCACCTGTGTTCCCTGGCTCCCTGTTCCGTCCTCGCTCAACGGTCCACGAAACGCAAGGGAAGGCCTGTCCTCCATCTTCTTGCCTTAAGGCATGACGGCATGTACCGCCCTTCAACGGCCGACCGAGCACGGTCGCCATCCTCGACGGCCATGGGACACCTGCCACTGCATGAAAGTTATCTATGGTTTTTACAAGACCACCTGACGGAAGTCGTCCCGATCAGGCAGGGCCCAGAGCCCTATCGGATCTGCGGCTCTTGAAGAAGCGGGCGCAGGCCCAGCACGAGATGCTGCTGTCATGCCAGGACCGCATAGTTCTCCATCAGTTCCAGAGGTCGCGGCGTGCAGGAGATGATGCTCCCCCGCACTATCGCTCAGCCACATCGGCAGCGACCGGTCTTTTTCCTTCCTTGCCGATGCTCTCAGGGTCCGAGATGCCTTTTCCTACAAGTCCCTTCTTGATCAGATACTTGTACAGCATGACCTTGGTGGAGTCCACAATGAGGAAGGTAAGAAGCCCTTGGCCCCATATGAACGCGACGTAGATAGGGTCCAGTTGAGGCAATAATATTCCGAAGAGCACGAGTATGGTCGCTGTCAACTGGGTCAGTATGATGGCCCACAGGAGCCTGGGCGCGGGTCTCACCGACCAGAACGGGCCTTTAGTACGGGCGGCCAGGAGGACCAGGTGCCCGCCAACGGAAAGCACCAGGTAGATGTAGGATTGGAGCACCGATAGGTTCAGATGAAAGACCTCAAGGCCAATATACATGATGACCAATGATTGGGCCACCCCTATCGCTCCGAGATACGAACCCACCAGGATGATGATCCGCATGTCCCATTTTTCCGGCTTGGCCGAGAATCGCACGTTGTCGAAGGCTATGGTAAGGATAGGAAGATCGTTCAACAATGCCAGAAGAACGATCATCAATGCGGTTATCGGGTAAAATTGGAATATTAATATGGAAATGGTGACGAATATCAATACCCGGAAGGTCTCCGAGATGCGGTAGATGGAATAGTTGATCATCCGCTGGAATATCTTCCTGCTCTCGATGATGGCATCGACTATCACGCTCAGGCCGGGACGCGTGAGCACGATGTCCGCCGCTGATTTAGCAGCGTCCGTGGATCCCTCCACTGCGATCCCCGCGTCCGCCTTCTTAAGGGCCGGGGCATCATTGACCCCATCTCCGGTCATTCCTACTATATGGCCTCTGTCCTGGAGAAGCTTGACTATGCGGAACTTATGCTCAGGGAACACCTCGGCGAACCCATCGGCCCTTTCCGCCATGTCCCCGGCCTTGTCGTCCGGAGCATCGATGAAGGAGCTCGCGGGAAGGATGTTCGGATCCATGTCGACCTCCTTGGCTATCTCCTTGGCAATATCCGTATGGTCCCCGGTGACCATCTTGACGTCCAGTCCCATCCTTTCGGCCGCACTTATCGTCCTTTTTGAATCCTCGCGAGGAGGGTCGTGGAGCCCGATGAGCCCCGTGAACTGCCATCTTCCGTCCGTTGCCCTCGCGACACCAAGGGCACGGTATCAGAGGGAAGCCAGGTCTTGGACGTCCTTATTTACCTTATCGCCTATGGGGCCCTTGTTGGCCGACATCTCCAAGATGGCCTGGGGAGCTCCCTTGGCCACCTTGATCTCTCCCCCCTTCCCTTCCAAAACGGCCTCGGTGTGCTTAATTACCGGATCGAAGGGGGTGAAGCCCGTTACCCTGTATTCCGCCATACTTTCTTTGACCCCTTGGGTGTCCTCCGCCCTCTTTATTATGGCGTTGTCTATGGGGTCCTCGTCCTCGGTCCTGGAAGCAAGTGCGGCCTCGGTCAGGACCTCGGCCTCGGAGGTGTCTCCATAGGTGATCACCTTGGCCACGCTCAGCAGGTTCTGGGTTATGGTGCCGGTCTTGTCCGAGCATAGGATGTCCATGCCCGCCATCTCCTCGATGGCGATCAGTCTGCTGACAATCGCCTCCTTCTTCGCCAGTGCGATGGCGCCTACTGCCATGGTCACCGAGAGCACCGCAGGCAGGGCCACTGGTATGGCGGCTATGGTCAGGACCAGGGCGAACTGCAAGGTCTCCAAGAGGCTCTGGTGGCGCAGGATGGCCATGATGAAGACCAATGCGACCAGTATTACGTCAAGAACGATGAGGTAGTCCCCGATCTTCATCACGTTTCGCTGGAAATGGCTGATGGTTTTGGCCTCTCCCACCAGCTTGGCGGTTCGTCCGAAGAAGGTGTTAAGGCCGGTGGCGAACACGAGGCCGTTCATCTCTCCCTTGCGGATGATGGAGCCGGAGAACGCCACATTGCCGTTCTTCTTGTCCACTGGCAGAGACTCTCCGGTCAGTGCCGATTGGTCGACCTCCAGATAATCGCCCTGGAAGAGCTTGATGTCGGCGGGAACTATGTCTCCCAGGCGCACACGG
>JAKIXL010000178.1:0-279 GCA_022709105.1 Thermoplasmatota archaeon
GTCCCCTTCGTCATCCCCCATACCGCCAAGAACGGTCATCCGAGATACACGCATAACCACGTTCATGCGGTCGATCACGACCCCTCAGACCACGTGCATGAGGCTCTTGGAATAGCCCAGGCCAAGGACTGAGCTACACGTCCCATACCAGTAGTCTCATCCTGTTCAGGCACCTGAACCTGAACTCCCCACCCTCGACCATCGGTTCCAGCACCTTTCGTACGGCCGGTTCGACCTCCATGCCCTTCCCATAAGGCCTGAAGTCCCGGACAATCTCCG
>JAKIXL010000178.1:289-3316 GCA_022709105.1 Thermoplasmatota archaeon
TGAACTCGGTGACCTCCGGCCTCCTGCCGATCGATCTGAGTTTCCTCTCCACCAGGTCGGACCCCCTTTCGGCGAAGGAGTAATTCTTGCCCATCTCCCTCCAGACCTCGGCGTGCAGGTCATCCCAGCCGTTGACGATCCACATGATGTGTGCGCAATGGTGGTCGGTCCAAGCTTCCATCCTTTTTAGCCCTTCGACGGACCCTGTCCCGGGACACAGGGAGGACACAACCGCCGAGCTCCTCCTCTCCGGCTCGTACTCCATGACGTCCGCCTTGACCAATGTGACATTGCTATATCCCATATCTCGCACGGAGCTCGAAAGGCGGTCCAGCATGACCTGGGAGGTGTCTAGGCCCACCACTGACCTGACCAAGGGTGCCATTGGGAGGGTATACGTTCCAGGACCGCAACCGAGTTCCAGTACGGTCGCATCGCAGTCTAGGACCCCGGTTCGGTGCAGATGCCCGACGATCTCGTTGACCATGGACCCCTGCTGCGTTCCCGAATACCAGGAGGCGATGTCGTCCCAGAAGTGGAGCGCCCTCTGCCTGTCGAACCCCTCCCCGACGAACGGGTGGGACCCGGACCGTTGACAGTTCATCGCAGTACCTTCCTCTTCTTCCTGGTCCCCCTTATCAGAAGGTAAATGAACAGCGGTCCGCCTAGGAACGAGGTTATTATGCCCACCGGCAGCGTATAGACCAGCAGGTTCTGTCCTACGCAGTCCGCGATGAGCAGGATGATGGCTCCCAGCAGCATCGAGCCCGGGAGCACATACTTATGATCGTTTCCCAGGAACATCCTGACGATGTGCGGACCGAGCAAACCTATGAAGGCTATTATTCCCATGAACGAGACCACGATAGATGTCATTAGTGCTGAGAGGAACAACGTCTCCATCCTAAGCCAATCGACCTTGATACCCAGGGACATGGCCACGTCGTCCCCGGCGTCCAAGGCGTTGAAGTCCCATCTGCGCCACAGGAAGTAGGCGATGACCGCCATGGAGATGATGGCGATCAAGGTGAGCTCACCCCAGGACGCCTTTCCAAGGGAGCCGAACTGCCAGAAGACTATGGCCGAAAGGGCGTAATCGTTGTAGATGTACTGAAGCATGCTTATGCCGGCCGAGAAGATGGAGCTGAGGGCCACACCCGCCAGGACCATGGTTTCCGCGCTGACCCTGGTCACCTTGACCAGGAGGATGATTATCACCGTGGCGATCAGGGCCCATGTGAACGCGCTGGCCGAGACCAGGTACGGATTGTTGATGAGTATGGAGGCATGGCTTTGCCCGACCACCAGTCCTCCTCCCAGTGCTAGAATGCCTAGGGAAGCGCCGAAGGCCGCGGCGTTCGAGATGCCCAGAGTGTAAGGTGAGGCGATTGGGTTCCTGAGGACGCATTGCATCACCGTACCCGCAACGCCCAGGGCAAACCCGGCGAACAGGCCGGAGACGATCCGGGGCAGATACAGGTTCCAGAACAGTATCACATCGACCTTGGAATTCTGTGGGTTGTCCTTATCGAAAATGACCTGGACTATCTCCTCGAACGAAAGGGACCCCAGGTCGATCTTGAGCACGGCTATCGTCGAAATCAAGAGAAGTAGCGCCAAGGCCACCAGGAATAGGTTCTTCCGCCTTGAATGGGCTAGATACCCTTCTATTCCTCCATTTCTACTGTTCATCGACCGCCACCATGCCTGACCTGAGACGCTAGTATGATAAAAATATTGAGCTGGCCTGGGCCAGCGAAGTGGTTTAACGCATCGCCGAGAAGGTCATGGTGCCTTCTTCGGATATGAAAATCTCCCCGTACACGGGATTCGCGCGGCGCACCATGTACATGTTGTTCATGTCCATGTATATGGATGTCGGCTCAGACGGCGCTGGGACATTGGTCGCGGTTATATCACGGTTGGACATGTGCGAGCCCAGGAACGCGTCATAGACCGCGTTAACCTTCTGCTCGAACTGCTCCTCGGTCAATAGCCCGTGGGCGTCCTTGAGGACCTGGTACGCGGATATCAGGACGTTCTCGAAGTTCATGCCAGTCCATATGTACGGGAAGGCCACATAGGCTTCGTGCCCGATGAACAGCTGCAGGATGCCCTTGGCCGTGTTGTCCGTGCTCATGTAGAGCCCGGTAGCATCCATGAAGAGGAGAACCTCATCGCCCTCCGCCTCTGCCGCTTGTATGCCCTCCTTGATCTTGGTCGCCGAATAGGTGCTCACACCCGACCCGTTCATGTCCATGCCCTCGTTGGCCATGATGTTCTTCACCCCGGCCAGGGCGAAGGGCATGTAGTAGGCGATGGACGAGTCCGGACCGTGGGCTCCATTGTAAGCCAGGGAACCGATGTAGGCGCTGACGTTGGTCGCGGCCTGAGTGGCGATGGTCCTAATGTCCTGAACCGTATCCTCTATGGCGGCAAGGATCTCCTGGCCCCTCTTATCCATGGCCAGCACCTTGGAGAGCAGGTCAATCTGATCCCTCAGAACGTCCACAACCCTGAAGGTCACCGGTTCTAGGAAGGTGTAGACGTTGGCGATGGCAACGACGTTCAAGCCCCCATCCAGGAGCGATTGGTACTCGTTGGAGTAATCGGTCTTGAAGGTTACGGGCACGACCACCAGGGACGGCTCGGCGGTAAGGATGTTGGCCACGTCATCCACGGTGATCCCGCAGTTGGTATGGGAGAAGTCATTGGCATCGGATTCGTTGACATCCGCCAGAGCGCGCCCGTGGTACATGAACGACTTGCCCATGAAGTTGGTCTTGTCGTTGATGTCTATCATAATGCACTTGTCAGCAAGGCCGAAATAGGTCATCCATCGGAAGGGGTCCTGGCCTATCGCCACGATGCCGCGGTCCAGATTGGTGACGGGTTGTATCTCTCTGCCTGCGAAGTCGATGTCCTCGCCTATGACCGATTCGTTCCCATCGTCCGGCTTTTGGAGCAGAATGCTTCCGCCTATGGCGGCGATGATGATTATCGCAACAGCAGTTATTGCGAAGTAGA
>JAKIXL010000179.1 GCA_022709105.1 Thermoplasmatota archaeon
GTTATCCCAGCCTTATCAAAATTATATGATTAAACGGTTTGGTGAAAAAGGTTTGCCGCACCCCCTCAGAGGTACTTGGAGAACTTCTGCCTCATGAAGTCCTTGTTGCCGGCGCCCACGATGCGATCCAACAACATGCCATTCTTGAAGACCAGCATGGTGGGGATCGCGGTGATGTTGAACCGCATGGGAGTGCGCTCGTTCTCGTCCGTGTTCAGCTTGCCGAACCTGATCTTGCCCTGGTACTCCTCCGCCAGCTGCTCCATTATGGGGGCCAGCATGCGGCAGGGACCGCACCAGGGGGCCCAGCAATCTATGATGACCAACGGCGCGCTCCTAATGAACTCCTCGAAGGTGCTGTCCTTGACCTCGGTAACTCCAGACAATCCATTCACTCCTTTCAGTTCGTTCTGACCCATCAATGCCTCTAGCTTGCGCCTCCTGATCTCGGCGAGTTCGTCGTCGACCATCAGGGGACCTCGTCATATCGGTTGTGCATTGCGATTACAAAACCGTATTACTGTTCCATCGTATATAATTTTTATCTCTATCGTTCCTAGGGAGCGAACCTTTTCATCGCTGGTGCTCCGATGGAGGGGCCGACAAGGGCGCGCCGCCTGGGAATGCCGCTGATAACCTTTTTAATAGGGGATGGCAATATCTGACGAAGGGACTGCCGATGTTAGAGGAGGCTTCTGAGCTCATTGGGATGCAGGTCTACACGCCCAACGGGGTGTTCCTGGGCAACGTGAACAACTTGGTCATCGATGTGGACAGCCGCAAAGTGGATGGGCTCTTCATAAGCGAGTCCAACCCTCTGCTCGTGGAGGATTCCAAGGCGGTCAATGTGCCCTTCAGATGGATCCAGGCCATTGGCGACATCATTTTGCTCAAGTACTTCCCCAAGAGGGTCAGTGCCCGGCGTCCCGCCCCCAAGCCGGCGCAGGCCTGAGGCCAACCTATTTTTCTTCCATCCCCCGTATATCATTACCATGTCTGGGCGCAAGGTCTACGTTGACCCGGCTGCGGTCATCATAGGGGACGTGGAACTCGAGGAGGACGTGTCCATCTGGCCTGGGGCCGTCCTCCGGGGGGACGCCAACCGCATCCGGGTGGGCGCCGGGAGCAACGTGCAGGAGGGGGCCGTCATCCACGTCGGCCATGACTTCCCGAGCGCCATCGGCAGGATGGTGACCGTTGGGCATGGGGCTGTGATAAACGGGGCGACCGTCGGGGACCATTGCATCATCGGGATAAACTCGACCATTTTGGACGGGGCGGTGATAGGGGACGAATGCATCATCGGAGCCAATGCGCTCGTCACCAGCATGACCGAGGTCCCGCCGCGCTCGGTGGTTATGGGATTGCCTGGTAAAGTCGTCAGGCACAACGACCTGAGCATACGGGAGAAGGCGGAGCGCAGCGCCAAGAGCTACATAGAGCTCAAGGACCTTCACCTGGAGGGACGGTTCCCCCGCCGGACCTTCTAGGCCCCAGGCTTGGAATTGATAATAAAGGAGCAGGGCGTTCACCGGAAGGACATGTGGAAGAGCAGTTTCCGGGTGTGGTTCTACGTGAGCGTCGCCACTGCCCTGCTGGTGAGCGCTTGGACCACCGACGTCTATTGGCTCGTCCTGGAGCTGGGGATGATTGGGGCCGTCCTGGGAAGGTATCCCCTGTTCGACCAGGTGGAGGAGCCTGAGCTCCAGCGCCCCCTGACCGTGTTCATGGTCCTGCCCTTCACCATATACGTCCTCCTCTACCTCCTGGACCTGGACGGCGGCCTATTGCTGGAGGCGCTCAGAACGCTCATCACCATGATGGCATCCCTCCTGCTGTGCCTCTTCCTCACCCTGATCCTGGTGAAGAGGACGGAGCTCCACATGAACTACAGGTTCATATTGGGCTTCGCCACGGTCGCCTCCATATCATTGGCGTCGTTCTTCGCCATCCTCTCCACGACCTTCGCCTTCCTGAATGGGGAGGCGGTCACTAACGACGAACTCATGTGGGAATTGACCGGGATGATGGTCTTCGGCATCGTCTCCAGCCTTTTGTTCAAGCGGGACATGCGCCGGATGGACTACGTCGACCTGCTCGTCGTGCAGCCCAAGGGGGAAAGGCCATGAAGGTGAGGCCGGGCACCCTGGCGATCATGCTGGCCTCCGAGGCCCTCGCCGTAGCCCTGGCCGCCATGGCCTTTTCCGAGGGGAGGGTATATCCCGGGAACAGCGCGCTCCTGGGAGGCCTCCTCATGCTCATCCCCTTCATGCTGGAGATGGCAGGCCTGGTCCGACTGCCGATGTTCATGCAGGGCTGGGCCTTCCTGGCCGTGGGGCTGCACATCCTCGGGCTGTACCTGGGAATGTACGACAACGCGTGGTGGTGGGACGAGGTCACCCATGTGATCTCCTCCTCGATGGTCGGCATGGTCGCCGCCCTGGGGCTCTTCCTGTTCGACCTGCACTCCGTCAAGATCAAGGTGCCCCGCTGGGCCTATCCCCTTATGGTCGTAACGTTCTCGTTGTTCATCGGGGTTGTCTGGGAGATAGCCGAGTTCGGAGGGGACCTCCTCGCCGGCACGCGCATGCAGTATTCGCTGAGCGACACGTTGCATGACTGCTACGTCGACCTGCTGGGCGGACTGATCACCAGCGTCCTTTGGGTGACGTGGCTGTGGAAGGACCCCGAGGAGGAGCTCTCCAAGGCGGCCATGCCGTCCCTGGTGCGGCTGTTCGAGCGCACGTTCGCGACACCTCAGGGGTAAGAGGCACCCATTCGACGCAGGGCCTGGAGAGCATTTATATGATGCGTGTTATCACCCTACACACTTCACCGGACCGCCGGGCGCCCCGTACGCATCGCCGGAGGCCCCCCTGGAGGAAGGCAATTGAACGTTTGGAACCCGCACATCGAACTCATGTCCAAAGCCCAGCTGGAAACCCTTCAGCTGAGGCTGCTTAAGATCCAGACCAGGCGCATGTGGGAGCACTCGCCCTTCTACCATGACCGGATGAGGGAGGCGGGGGTCTCCCCGGACGACATCAGGACGTTGGAGGATGTGCGGAGGCTGCCCTTCATGACCAAGAAGGACCTTCGGGACAACTACCCCAATAGACTTATGATGTCCGACCGCGGGGACCTGGTCCGCTACCACGCCTCCTCCGGGACCACGGGGAAGCCCATCATCGTCGGATACACGAAGACCGACCTGGAGAACTGGTCCGAATCGTTGGCCA
>JAKIXL010000017.1 GCA_022709105.1 Thermoplasmatota archaeon
CTCCGGCCTCACCTGCGAGGCCTCGTCGAAGATCACAAGGTCGAAACTGACCTTTGACGGGTCCAGGAAGGTGGATACGGATAAGGGGCTCATCAGCAGGCAGGGCTTGAGGGCCTGTATCGGCTCGCTGGCCTGTGAGAAGAGTTCCCTGATCGGTCGGAGGTTCCTTTTTCGGCTGACCTCATGCTTCAGGACCCAAAGTCCGCTCCCCATCTCCGGAGAGGAAAGGTCGCATAACGAAGCTCGACGAGCTTCCAGGAGGGCTCTTGCCCGCCCGGCCGACTGGTCGATGCACCGGCGGTCCAGTTCTGTGAACCTTTCTATCGTCCGCTCATGGGCCTCGCCATCGAAGTCCCTGAGGCGACGGTCCCGGGATATTATGAGGTCATGCCACAGGACCAGGTAACGTTTCCTCACTCCATCCCACAGTCCTCGGTCTGGCAAAGATCCTTGCGTGGCCATTACAAGAAGATCGCCCAACCCCTTCTCGGCCGCTTCCCTCTTTACGCGGGTGGCCTCGGCCCATTCCTGGAACCTGGGCGTCGCCTCCACATGGGCCTGGGCCCAGTCGATCAATTCGTTGAAGGACACCTCATGCACCGTGCGCCCGGCGGTCAGTCTGCTCATGAGGAACCGCTCGGTGATAGCAGATACAGCCTCCTCCATGCGCATCGCCACGTCCTGAAGTTCGTCCACCTTGGTCTTTAGGCCGACCAAGACCTCAGGTCCAGAACAAAGCAGGCGAACCAGGCCGGGGGAGGAAGGGGTTCCGTAGCGGTCATAGTAGTCCTTGGTCCAGCTTATCGCTGCCCGCACCTTCTCCCACTCGGTGTTCTCTCCCTGGAAGTGCTTCCCTAGGCGTTCCCCGCATTCCGTCTCCATCGCATGCAGGCCAGTGATCGACTGGGATATGCGGACTATCTCCCCTATCTCTTCCTTGGCCGTTTCGAAGTTAAGCTTTCGGGCCGCCCTGTTGAGGCTGCGCAGGGTGCCCATGTCACGGCGATAGCTGAAGCTGAACATTCGCCTGATGGGTCCGCGGTGGTCGTTCTCGAACCTGGTCTGCATTGAGTGCAGGTCCAATGCGAGCACGTCCTCTCGATACTTCTGGCGGAGCCATGCCATCCGATCTCCCAGCTCCTGGTACGCAGAACGTGTCTCATCGAGAAGCTTGAACAAGGGCGCGGGGTCCGACTCCAGCCATCTCTCGTCAGGGTAGGCGGTCAGGTTTACCTCGCGCAGATGGGAGATCATCTCATTAACCTCTTTCAGGCTGCTCGGGGCCTCAAGGTCCAGCGATCGGGAGAACTGCTCCGCCGCCTCCCTCATCCTGGCACTGGCCAGTTTTAGGGCCGACAAGCGGTGCACGACCTCGGTCTGAGAGCTGAGCTTCCACGAATCGATCAGGCAGTCCGACCAGGGGTGGTCCGTCCCAGCAGCCAGCACCGCAGAGTACCTCTCAAGGTCACGGATCAGCGGGAGCAGAGGGGGGAGCTCCCGCCAGCTCAGTCGCCCAAGGTTTGGGAAGCCCATCGAAATATCAGGGGCCGATCGCAGAGCTGCAAGCTCGGAGAGCAGTTCGCGGAACGAGATCCCGATCCCATCGCGCTGCTGGTGCAGGGCATCTACATAACCGTCCAGATATGATCTGGCATGGTCAAGTTCCTCTCTTTCTGTAAGAGGCTGTTCCATGGAGGGAGGCATGAAGACGCATCGAGAGAGCTCTTCGACCACCGCCTGCCGGCTGCCGTCATGGTCATGCAGCTCCAAGCAAAAATCTCCCAGACCTCGACCGTCCAGCCGCTTCTTGACCACCTCCAGGGCGGCCATCTTCTCCGAGACGAAGAGCACAGTGAGTCCCCGGGAGATGGACTCGGCGATGATGTTGGTGATGGTCTGGCTCTTCCCGGTGCCCGGAGGGCCTTGGAGCACGAAGCTCGAGCCGCTCAAGGCGAGAGAGATCGCCTCAATCTGACTGGAGTCAGCATCCAGTACCTTCAGGTCAACGCCGTCATCGGCGCTCTTGATGGTTGCAGCCTGAAGGTTCGCCGTCTCCCCTGCCAATGCCCTGATGACCGGGTGAGCGGCCGCTGCTGCCCGGTACTGTCCAAGCTCATCGAACATGCACATCTTGGGGAACTTGAACAACCCAAGGTAAGAGCTGTCGCTCACCTTCCAACCGAAACGCTGGACGCTATTGGCTACGGTGTCAAGGTAGGCCGATAGCTCAAGAGTGCCGTCCGGCAGGACCGGGAGGGTGATGCCAAGCTCAGACCGGAGCTTGTGGGCCAGGGTCGGATTGCCTATGGCCTCCCCTGTGGCCTTCAGAGTATAGGGATCAAGAGGACTGGAGCGCCCGATCTCCACTGGAACGAGGACCAACGGGGATTGGACCCTCTGCCCCTGGGTCCCCTCGCTCGACCATTCCAGGGTCCCAAGGGTTAGGAACAGGATGTTCACCCCCTGCTCACGCATGGCCTCCCGGGCCTTAGTACGCATCATCATAAGCGTTCGGTCGCCCTTGGGAGCTTCCGCCGATCTTTGGGGCGACAGGCCTTCTTGGGAGAAAAAGGAGGCTGAACCGTTTGGGCCGATCTCGACGAAGAGCGTGCCTTTCAAAGCGACCAGGGCTCCACAGATGTCCTGGGGCGACGGACTGGTAAGCCTTAGGCATCCCAGGCGGCTCTCCTTTACGTCCAGCAGCCGATTGCGGAGACTGGTGTCCACCAGGCTCTTCCTCCATCTTTCGATACGTACGTCTATGGTGTCCGCTGACAGAGTGCTCATCCCAACCGAGGCGGGTGAAGGGCTGCAAAGTCAAAAGGATTGTGTCCCGGTTCCTTTCCCCGGGAATGGCAAGTTTATTATATTCATAGCCCCTCCAGTGGTAGTCGCTCTTCAACAGCAATTATATATGCAAATCTCCATAATCAGTAACTCTTTAGGGGAAACTTAGGCGTATTGGTGTAATCATGATCCGCTTTGGTCCAGCAGGCATACCACTCTCCTGTAAGGGCAGGACCCTCAGGGACGGCATCGAGGACGTGCATGGTCTAGGTCTCAACGCCATGGAGGTCCAGATGGTAAGAGTGAACGTCTTCGATCGTTTTCCGGACGAGGAGGAGGTGGGGCTCACCCCCTTGCAGGTGGAGAGCGATCTCATAATGGAGATCGTCAGGGTGAAGAACAAGAAGGAGGTGAGGATCACCAAGCCCACCGAAAGGATCAGAGAGGACGACGCCCTGATCACTCTGGCATCTGGATTGGCCCAGAACTTCATAGAGCTCCGCGAACTGGGGCAGATGGGGAAGGAGATGGATGTCCAGCTGTCCATGCACACACCATATTACATGGACCTGGCCAGCAATTCCGAGCTGACAGCCAGATGCATGGACAACATCCGATGGGCAGGTATAATGACCGATCAGATGGACGGAAACATGGTCATCACCCATCTCGGCCTGGCACCGGACAAGACCAAAAAGCAGGCCAAGAAGAACATTACAGATAACATCTCCTCGATAATGGAGTGGTGGGAGGAGAACAAGCTCAAGCCTCTCTTGGGGTTCGAGACCAGTGGCCGGCAGGAGGTGTTCGGCTCCCTCGATGAGGTTTTGGAGATGTGCGATCAGATAAAGGGAACGGTCCCGGTGATCAACTTCGCCCATGCCCATGCCCGGGAGAACGGTTCCCTCCGCGAGCCCTCCGATTTCGGAGCACTGCTCGACAAGGTCCGAGATTACGTGGACGGCGAGTTCTATACACACTTCTCCGGCGTGGAGCATGAGGGAGGCAATGAGCGGAGGATAACCCCGATCAAGAAGGGCGATCTCAAGTTCGAACCTCTTGCCGATTACCTCGCAGAGGAGAACCCTAACATAACAATAATCTCGTCCTCTCCGCTCCTCGAGCACGACGCCATGTATATGAAGGTCATCTACGAGCGGGTCCTCACCAAGCGGGTGGCTAAGGAGAGCAAGGCCAAGAGGCCCGAGAAGGACAAGGAAGAGGAGGAAGAGGTTGACTATGATGGCCTGGTCGAGGAAATAGAGGGCGTCGATGAGAGCGAGGTCCCGCGGTCCAGGCCCAAGGCCGAAAAGAAGGCGGCCCCCAAATCCTCCGAGAGGTCGAAGACCGCTTCGAAGAACCAGACCAAGTCCAACGTCTCAGCCAAGCCCACTTCCAGACCGGCAGCCGCGGCCAAGAAGAAGCGGTGACCATGAAAGAATCCTTGGATTACATAATGAGGAACGTCAAGGAAGCGTTGGCCAACGTGGACCCTGAGGCCGTCAAACAGACCATCGAGGAGTTCATAGATGCCAAGAAGATCTTCATCTATGGGGTAGGGCGGTCCGGCCTGATAGGCCAGGCGTTCGCCGTCAGGCTGGTCCAGATGGGATTCGACGTTCACTTCGTCGGCGACATGACCACCCCTTTCGTGGATGAGGGGGACCTGGTGGTCATAGTGTCCAATACGGGGGAGACCATGTCCGCAGTTCAGACGGCCAATATCGTCCGCAGGGTGGGAGCTCGGGTGATCTCGGTCACCTCGAACCCCAACTCCAAGCTAGGCCATGCATCAAATATCATCCTGGAGGTCGGACAGACCAAGGACGATCAAAAGAAGAGGCTTGCGCCGCTCGGAACGATCTTCGAGGACGCAGCGCTGGTCATGTTCGATTCGATGATCCCACTTATAATGGAAAGGACCGAGCAGAATGAGGCCTCTCTAAGGCGCAGGCACGCCATATGGGTCTGAGCGACAGTCCCGGGCAGGGAGATCAAGCATCATTCCGCAGACCCGATCGCTCTTCGTTGCCGGCGTCATCTGGTTCCAGCATCTCTCCGCTCACTATGACCTCGGTCTGCCTCATGCGCACCGATGTGCCATAGTATGGGCTCTGAAATTGGTCCCAGAACACGGCGAAAGGGCGGGAACGGACCCTGCCATCGTCAAGGAAGAAGGCTTCGATCTCCTTGTTCACCGGATCGATGACCAGCGCCGAGTGCGCCCTGAGGTTGAATAAGGTTCGCTGGGTCTGCACATCGGTAGAGGACATAAAACAATGGTACGAAGGGTGGGAGTGGTACCACCCTACGATTATGTACCGAAAGCCTATCTCATCCAGTTGGACAAATAGCTTCTCGAAGGCCCGGGGATCGAACCTTACGCTGACGTCGGTCGCGTCCAGATCGGTCGTGGCCACATCCCTTACTAGAGCATATTCGGTTCCGTCGTGGCGGTAGATCCCTCCTAGGAGCAGGCCCATGACCTCCCTCCGATCCCTGACATGGGCCAAAGCATGGTTGCGTATCTTCTCCTCGGCCAGCTTGGAAAGGTAGAGCTCTATGCCCTCCTTTTCCTTTGCCTTGAACTCTGCCAGCCGCCTCTCGCTAAGCCACTTGTGCGCCCTGGTCCTTTCACGGGCCGGCGGGGGGAGGTCCCTAATATTGGCCTGTTGGTCGGCCACGATCGAAGGCCCTCTCACCCGTGGCTCACCACCCGGGGCAGAGGCACCTGGACCAACGGGGGCAGGACCCTCGGACCTTTGTTGTGGTACTCTGCCGCCGAGGTACAGCTGTCCGTCCCAAAGGGACTGGAGGGATTGGGGTTCGTGATCAAGGTCTCCATGCCCTTAATGAACGATATGATAGTGGAGTTGAAGTTCCAATCCTCCAAAAGCCTTGTGCAGACCTGGCCGCCATCTTCGGGCATCATTATGTTGGGATGGAAAATGGGCGTCAGCCACTTTACGACTGGCTTCTTGTACGGATACTCCCTTCCGATAAGCATCCTGAACCGGTGGGAGTACCTGACTCCTTGCTTGCCGCCTTCGACATAGTGGGCCGGTATGCGGTTCAGTTCTATCTCTATGCATATAGGGAACGCCACCTGCTCAGGGTCACTGAGGTCGGGGGCGATCCGGACATAGCCGGCGATGGCCTTCAGCTCGTTCCTGAGCCTGGCGATCAAAATATCATTGGGGAGGGGCACGATATCCACCTTCGGGGTCCGGGATCAGTTCCAGTTCATCCGCGTCCTTGAGGCCTACCTCGAGAACCGTCTGCGATCCGCGCAGCAATCTCTTCCCGCGCCTGAGAACATAGGCGCCGGGATTCTTGTTCCAAAAACTGGCAGCGCCCCGCACGATCTCATCCATGGTATTCTCGTTCTCCATTTCCATGTCGACGGTAGAGCCCGTCTCAGCATTTCTGACCTTTACCCTGATGGGCATATTAATCGAATTTTAATGATTAATTACTCACGATAAAGGTAATGCCTTCATGTAATTATTCTGATACTGTGTTAAGAAGTCTTTATATGCAATGGACAAGCCGGCTCAATGGACAACTCCAGTTCGTCCCAACTGTTCCTCAGTCCGTTATAGTGCATCACGTTCCTGATCACGGCATCGTACCTGCCGCAAACCAACTTCAGCGCCTCAAGCACCTGAACGGCGGCGATGATCGAGGTTGTGGTGATCTCAGCGGCCATGGCAGGGCGATAGTAGGTCAGTTCTGATCCAGTGCAGGAATGGCGTCTCTCCAGCACGCGGTAATGACTGCGGTTGAGGCCGCACTGCAGGCACGGTGAAAATGGTGGCACTATGGTCTGCACTCGCCCGGCCACACCTTCTGTGCCGCCGTCGATGTAAGGGACCCCATTAAAGTAAGAATGAGAGTTCGCATGCAATCTAGCAGCTATGTTGTCAAGGCAACCAAGCACGACGTCGTAGGTCTTCCATTCGTCGTCTGACAACTGCTCGATCCTCCCCACCACTGGCCTGACACGTGCTCCCGGATCGATCTCTATGGCCCGCTCGGCAACGGCCTCGGCCTTCCATCGCCTCTCAGCACCATCCTTCTCGCGGAACATCACGCACCGGCTAAGATTGGAACGGACCACATGGTCCATGTCCACCAAGGTTATGTCCCTTGCCCCGGACAGAACAAGGCCCTTGATTGTCTCGTTGCCCAGCGCTCCCGCTCCCAGGACAAGGTACCGTGCTGACTGCACCTGTTCGATATCCAGCCAATCGATAAGCCTGGACCGCCCCCATCGGTCCTTGTCACTATCTTCCGGGCGTATGACCGTCATATTATCGCCTAGGGCTGCCCAGAGGTAAATATTTGTAATATATAAAATTACATATAATATCAGTAATGATTGCTGACCAGTTGGTTTTAAGACATGCTCCCGCGTTTTTCAAGCGTAGGTTGCAGATAGTCCGATTGTTTTGAGACCCCGTCCTCCAACTATCGAGGACGAGGAGGCATTCATGGAAGGCATGGAGATAAGGTCCCCAAGGGTTCTCGTGGCCGATGATGATGAGAACGTACGCGAGGTCACCAGGGAGATGCTCAGAGGGCTGGGCATGGAGGCGGATTCTGTTCGGGCCCGCGGAGAGCTGGTGGACAGGTACAAGCGAGCATTGCTTGCCGGCCGTCGTTATGATCTTGTCATCCTTGGCGTATACCATCCGTTAGAGCTGGGAGGAGGTACCTTGATCGTCATGCTTCAGGAGATAGACCCCCAGGTCAAGGTGCTGATATCCACTGCCACATTGGGAGGGACCACGTTCCCTTCGCAATGCTGCCATGGCATAGTCGGCTATCTCGATCGCCCATACCGGACGCAGGACCTGATGAGGGCAGTCAATGAGGCGCTGCGACAATGCGGGAACGAAAGCGTAGGGCCACGGACCTTCCTATCCTAGCTCCCTCGGAAGACCGGTTTTCGAGATGGAAGAGGAGGACCGCCGGATGGTGTCCGGAACGGTCCTGATCCTAACCAAGGAGCTCGATGGCACCATATGAACCTCATAGTGCTGCGAACCTGGATATGGGGGGGGGTCACCGCGGCCATGATCTGGAACACGACGTTCGGAACGATTTCCATGGTCACCGGTCACCGGGGCCGATGGTCGGCCCACCGACGATCACCCCCCTTAGGTCGATGCGATCTTCATGTTCCAAGGCCCGCATGGAAGCTACCTGTCCTCTGATGAGCTTCTGGAGTCGATGCTCAGTGTTATCATCTTGCCTTTGGCCACGATATCTGGATTACCGATAACCGACCTCATACCAACGCGATGCACGATGGTCCCGTTGTCCTCGACCTCACTGGCCGTCTGCAAGGCCTCGAACCCCTCGTGGACACTGACAAGGGCGTCGCTGCCTGTCCGGAGGGTCCATTGGCCCGCATGGTTCGCGGTGTAGATGACGATCGATGCTGATGTAGGAGCAACGAGGTCAGGGCGGAAAATAGCATCATCTCCGCTGCCCCCATGTCTCCGCGCCGACCGGTCATCGAGCATCCTGCGTCCAATGGCCAATACGGGCACCATCATCCCTGAGTGTTTTCGGTCGCTGAGCTGCAGACCATGGAAAGAGGGCGTTATCGCTACGTTGGACCATCATCGGACCAGTATTGTGGCCTCAAGCCGGAAGGATGGCCCGTTCGGAGAAGCTTGATATATTCCCTGGCCTCTTGCGACACGAGCGAGGCATGAACCAAGAGTTCAAGGTGACCCCTTGGGAGGTCAGCGGGGAGATCGACTATGACCTTCTGGTAGAGAAGTTCGGCACCAAGCGAATCGACCAGGGCCTGTTGGAACGGATGGCGAGCTACGGAGAGCTGCACCCTCTTCTGAGGAGAGGCGTGGTCTATTCGCATCGGGACATGGACTGGATCCTGGACCGCTATGATGCCGGGGAGCGCTTCTACCTTTACACTGGGAGGGGACCATCTGGGCATACTCACCTCGGCCATCTGATGCCGTGGATCTTCACCAAGTATCTGCAAGACACGTTCAGGGTCCCTCTGTACTTCCAACTGACCGACGACGAGAAGTACCTGTTCAATGAGGGCCTCGAGCTCAAGGACACTCGGGAAATGGCCTACCAGAACTTGCTGGACGTCATCGCCCTGGGGTTCGATCCCAATCTCACCAGGATCCTTGTGGACACCGAGTACATCCACTCACTATACCCGCTGGCGCTGAAGGTCGCCAAGAGGGTTACCTTCTCCACCGCACGGGCAGTGTTTGGGTTCGACAACTCCGCCAACATAGGAAGCATCTTCTATACCAGCATCCAGGCGGCGCCGGCCTTCCTTGGCTCAGAGCTCGCGGGACGTAACGTTCCATGTCTCATCCCATGCGGCATCGATCAGGACCCGCACTTCCGGGTCGCCAGGGACATCGCACCCACATTGGGCTATTACAAGCCTGCTCTGCTTCACAACAAGATGTTCCCCGGGCTGCAGGGTACCGATAAGATGTCATCGTCCCAGCCGAACAGCACCATATACACCACCGACCCGCCTAAGTTGGTGAGGAAGAAGATCATGTCCGCGTTCACCGGCGGGGCGGTCTCGGTGGAGGAGCAGCGGAGGACCGGTGGGAGACCGGAGGTATGCTCCATATACAAGTACAAGTTCTTTCTGTTCGAGAAGGACGATAAGGCCCTGGCAGACCTCTACGACCGATGCCGTCAGGGGGAGGTCCTATGCGGGGAGTGCAAGAGGTCCCTGGCCGACAGCATAGTGTCGTTCATAGAGGAGCACCAGCTCAAGCGTGAGGAAGCGAAGGGAAAGGTAGAGGAGTTCATGCTCCGTGATTGTGATGGAGCTTAGGCCGATCGGCGTGGTCCGCTCCGTCAGGGGCGATGTCAGCGAGATCGAGATCAGACCCGAGCTGGCGGAAGGGCTCTTCCGACTTGAGGAGAACGAGAAAGTGCTCATCCTCTTCATTTTCGACCGCAGCGAGGGATATGATCTCAAGGTCCACCCAAAAGGGGACCCTAGGAACCCGCTCGCGGGGGTGTTCGCGACGCGGAGCCCGAGGCGGCCTAACCCCATCGGCGCGACGGTGGTCAGGCTCCTTCAGTTGGAAGGGAACGTGCTGACCGTGGAAGGCCTGGACGCTTGGGAAGGGACGCCGGTGGTGGATATTAAGCCCGACCATCGGAGGGACATCCTCCATACGGCAGGGAAATTCTAATAAGGCCAGAGATTCTCCCGGTCCCCATGAGCGCCTCGGAGATAATCGAGGGACTATCCCCCAACGAAGCCCGCCTGATGCTGGCATTGCACCGACTCAACGGCTGTGCTGCACCGGAGGATGTATTCGAGGCCGGAGGTTTCAGCCAGCTGGTGGAGGTCATGAACGCAGCGTCCTGGCTGCAATCCAAGGGTGCGCTGCAGATCTACGAGGTGGCAAGGAAAGTCTACTCCCTCAGGTCCACAGAGGCCCTAGAGAAAGGGTTGCCGGAGCGCCGGGCCCTCAGACTGCTCGAGGCGAAGGGTGGGGAGATGGACATGAAGGACCTCTACTCGACGGTGACCAAGGAAGAGGCGTCCATCGCGCTGGGGTGGCTGAGGAAAAAGGACCTCGCTACCATCCGCAAGGAGGGCGGGAGCACCACGATCACCATCACCAATACTGGGCAGGAAATGCTCGACAGGAAGATGGAGGACGAGGCGACCCTCGATGCGCTCAGCAAGGGAGACATATCCGAGGACGATCTCGACAAGAAGACAATAACCGCATTGAAGTCCCGGCAGGACCTTGTGGTAGAGAAGCTTGTAGTGACCCGCACGCTCGAGCTGACCGAACTTGGCAGGGAGATGCTGGAACAGGGGATCGAGGTCCGAGAGGAGCTTGCCCAGCTAACCCCGGAGCTTATCCAGAGCGGTAAGTGGAAGGACGTCACCATCCGAAAATATGACGTCCGCAGCTTCGCTCCGGCAATTTATCCTGGAAAGAAGCATCCCTTGACCCGGGTCGCCGACGAGGTGCGCAGGATCTTCGTGGACATGGGGTTCCAGGAGATCGACGAGGAATACGTCCAGCCGGCCTTCTGGAACATGGATGCACTGTTCACCCCTCAGGACCATCCTGCCAGGGAGCTGCAGGACACCTTCTATTTAAAGCGGCCGGCGCGAATAGACCTTGAGGACGAGGACATCGTGGGAAAGGTCTGCTCCATGCACGAGTGCGGCGGAGGGACTGGTTCCATGGGATGGAGGTACAACTGGTGCCGAGAGGAATCGGAACGGGCCCTGCTCCGAACGCACACTACCGTCAACTCGATCCGTCACCTGTGGAAGAACCCCGAGCCTCCGGTGAAGGTGTTCTCTCTTAGCAAGGTCTTCCGCAAGGAAGCCATCGACGCGACCCACCTGCCTGAGTTCACTCAGATAGAAGGGATCATAATGGAGGAGGGGGCCTCCTTCGACATGCTTTGCGGCATCATCCGGGAGTTCTATTCCCGCATGGGCTTCAAGGACATACGGTTCCGTCCAGGATATTTCCCGTACACCGAACCGTCCATGGAGATAGAGGTCCGGTTCAAGGGCTCATGGATGGAGCTCGGCGGTTCAGGCATATTCCGACCCGAGGTCACCGCTCCGTTCGGCATAAAGCACCCGGTGCTGGCATGGGGCCTCGGCTTCGAGCGCCTGGCAATGCTGAGGTTCGATCTGAAGGACCTCAGGGACCTATACATCAGCGACGTGGACATGCTAAGGACCTCTCCGTTGATTTGAAGATGCTTGCCTTAAGCGCATATTCCATGAAGTTCAGCCGGTCGACGATTCGGTCGACGTTTATGCGGTGCGTGCCGAGCGCGTCGATGCAGAGACCTTGCCGTTCGCTGCTCGCAGCTCGATAGCTCGAGATAAAGACGTCAAACCCCTGATCGCCCTCCTGCCCACGAGAGCGATTCGGCCCAGCGAACAGCGGATGGCGGCATCTCCTTCCTATATACGAACCCTCGGCGGAGCAGGTGCTTCTGGATATCTCTAACACAATGAAGGTCGCCCTTGCGGATGAGCGATTCGCCGATATGGCATTGCACCCGGAACCTCGGTCCTCGTTGCGGAAAAGCCTCTCCGCTGTGCCCTTGGTACCTTCAAGCACCTTCAGCCCAAGGCCGTGGACCATCGAGATCCTCAGAGCGGAATCGATGCTCTACCGGCAGATATCGACGGGACCGTAGGATGGCCCTGTAACCTCGTACAATGTGGACCATGAAGATAATTCGTCCATCGGCCATCAGCGATGGGGCGTGGAACGCTCCCAACCATGGCCCATCAAGCGCGAACCCGACGTCCGGACACCACTCAGCCGTTACATCGTTACTCGAGGCATCTGGACCTTCTTGGCCCGAACTGCGTACTCATCGGCCTTATCCGTCAATCCCATGAGGCCATAGGCATCCGAGAGTCGCAGATAAAGCTCGCAGTCCTCCTTGTTCCTTGCAGTTCCCCTGCACTTGCTAAAGAAGCGGACCGCGCTGGCACCGTCCCCCGTGCGAAGTGATACCGTCCCAAGCAGAAAGAATATCCTCTCGAGCTGATCGCCGTCCGCCTTGCCAAGAGCTATTATGCGGTCCAGCGTCCCCCTCGCCTCCTGATATCGTCCGGACTGGATGAGGGATTCGGCGATCTCGCACTCGATCCTTACGTCCTCGCCCCGTGTGTTCTCGCTAGCCGCTAGCAACAGTGATAGCGAGCCGTCGGCATCGCCCCTGCCCCTTCGCACCAAGGCCTCGACGATCAGGCCGTTCAGCCTGTCGGCAGGGTCGGCCGACGATCTCAGCTCAACGGCCTTCCTTATCGCCAGGTCCAGGTCACCGGCCCTCCTGGCCACCTCGGCTTGGGCATGGACCAGGCGGCCTCGATAGCGTTCTGTTGCATTGTCCAGAGACATCAACATCTCCAGGAGCTCACGGTCCGCCGTGCCTAAGGACGCTATGCCCCGGGACGCGACCATGGCCTCCGCTTCCCACAAGCGCCCCGCCTTTAGCAAGTGGTGCAGCCTCTCACGATACTCTCCCACGGAAAGCCAATGGTCGGCAGCCTGAGAGTGGTACTGCCTCAGCAGCTCGGGATCGACCTGTGAGGGGATATAGGTCCGGAGATCTGACGGCATGTCGACCATGCCGTCGGCATTTACCGGGAGAAGGGAGATCGATGTCCCGGGAAGAACATCGCGGGGAAATGGTCTCCTGAACACACAGGCCTGGGCCAGAACAGACTTGTTCTGGTCATCCAACGCCGACCAAAGCTCTGGTCCCTTGCACTTCTTGATGTCCAGGAACGGCTCTATGTCAATCCCTTCGCTCTCCGCGAACTTCCTTATCTGCGCAGCCCGCTCCTCTCCCAGAGGCATCAGGAAGTAGACCTTTCGCTTGGTCTTGCCTCTCTTGATATGGACCAACTTCTCCAGGACCTCTCCGCCGTCCTTGAGCTTCTTAAGCTCTATGGCAGCGTGGGCCCTCGAGATCCTCAGAGCGGCGGCGATGCCGTCCTGGCTGACATCCATGGGGGCGTCGTAGCTGTCGATGTGCTTAGAGTACTGGGCCAGGTGAAGTATGATCCTCTCGCCGACTGTCAAGGTGCCGGTCATGCGGGCGCATCCGGCGACCTCCGTATATAATTTATGTAATTAATTGTATATTCCATTATTGATAATCAATTCGACCGCTTGGTCGATCGATCTAAGGACATCACCTAAATGGCCTCGACCGCCATGACCTCGGACAGCGGCGGAAAAGGGACCTTAAGCAGGCGCCACCTCGCACATGTGGGCATAAGTGTAACCGTCAACGCCCCTCGCCTTCGGCCTCTGGTCCGATAACATCTCTGACCTTGGTCCGGGGCCGGCACGGTCACCACCGGCCGGACCTCGACGTGTGGCCCTCTATAGGGCCGGCAAAACCAACCGTTTGCGGTCCAGGACGGTCAGGCCGCCCTTTGGTGAGACATTAGGCATGCTCTCCGGGAACACCGTGGTATGAATAGCAGCCCTATACGGCCGAACGAGCTCCACGACTTCCTCGCTCATCCTCACCGTGCTACCACGCCATGCATGCAGCGAAGATAAAAAAACAGAGAGGAAATGGTTTCACGGGAACGGTAGGCTCACCTGCCGTTCTGCATGCCAAACTTCAAGCTGGAGCTCAGCTGGCTGTTGATCTCGCTGAGCATCGAGCCGATGTCCTCACTTGCCCTCGAGGTCTCTGAGACCCTGGTGACCATTATGGCCGAGGCGCAGCGATCGGCAGCGATCTCCATGAGCCTCATCTCTCTGTCGTTCTGGGCATGGGCCGAGGACCAGCCGACCTGTAGCACTCCGATGATGTTCGCGCTGTGCCTAATGGGAACGGCCATTAAGCTCCGCCATCCGGCCGCTTTGACGGGCTCGGAGATGGCGGGATCGGTCTGGGCGTCCTCCACGAAGATGGCCCGGCTCTCGCTCACCACGCGGCCGGTGAAGCTGCTGTCGATCTCCTCAAAGTATCCCGCAGGCAACCTGTCACCTAAGCCATGGGCGATGCGGGACGTGATCCTATCTCCCTCACGCACCAGAACCATCCCCGAGTCGGCGCGGACCACGGTTACCAGGTTCCTCAGCAGCGTCTCCATGGCCAGCTCCGGCTGGGCCACGTTGACCGATATCGCCGAGACCTGCCTAAGGCCGGTCAGTTCCTCGCTTACCCCCGCCAGTTGTTTCAGCAGCTGCTCACGGTCCTCTTGGAACTTGGCTCTGTCCGAGGCGTCCAGAACCCGTACCGTCTTGGCCGGGGCACCCTTGAACTGAGTGTCTTGGACGCTCATGTCTACCGATGCGGTGGAGCCATCCTTCCTCTTCATCATGGCCTCGGAAATCCCGGACGGGCCGGTGATCTTCGGCGACACCAGGCCCCGCAGGCCCGGCGTGACCAGTTGGTCCTCGTCCATCCCAATGATCTCAGACGTTGAATAGCCGACGATCTCGGCATACCGGTCATTGGCAGCGACCACCTTTCCCCCTTGGACGATGGCAACGCCCTCGAACACGGCATCCATAAGCCCGCTCCCACCCTCTTTGGCCTCCTGAAGATCCTTCTCCAACCTATCGGCCCTCTGCTTGTCCGATCGGTCGGTTATGAGCGCATAATAATACAGCACCTTGCCGTCCTTGTCAGTGGTCTGTCCGAGTATCGTCCGCACTGGGGTCCGTGAGCCATCCTTGCTCATCTGTTCCTTGTCGTAGGACTGTGGTTGTCCGGTCCGCCTTAGCTCTTCCATGGCCTGGGCCTCTCGCTCGTGCCATTCTGGGGGAGTGAGGTACATGACCCATTGCATGCTCCTGAGCTCCTCCTCACTATAGCCAGTGAGCCTGACGTACGCCTCGTTGAAGGCCATCGTCCGCCCGTCAGGGTATATGGCCACAAAGGGCATGGGGGACTTGTCAATGGCGTCGGCTAAAAGGTGAACATAATCGCGGAGGGTGCGAAGCTCCTTCTGTGCGTTGGTCTCCGACCTGTCGTTCGAGCCTGGCATGGTAATCGCTTCCTGATATGTGATCATCGCCGCTTAATGTTGAGCTAGGTCTGCGGCGGAGCGCCCAATGATGATGTTAGATTAAGTTTTATCCTTCTCAATAGCGGGAAAGATAATCTACTTGACCGCCCTACCGGCCAGCGGTCATATGCGCCTGTTGGTGTGCAGCACTGAGGACAACGCCAGCGTGAACATAAGGGACGCGATGCTTGCGTCTGGAGGCTGGTCACAGGACGGAGAGATGAACGACGCCCCCGTCCACCGCAAGGGCGATATGGTGATGATCACCATTCCTCGCCTCCATCTTTACTATGACGACATTGACCTGGCCGCCTCTGAAGCCCTTAAGGCGAGGCCCGGAGAGGTCGTGTTCCTGTCCCGCCACAAGGCCGCTTCGGGAAAGAGGTCATTGACCGTTCACCCCATAGGGAACTGGGGGGATGCTGAATACGGCGGACGGCCGGGAACCCTCGTCCCGGCCGCACCGCACCTCATGACCTCTCTGCTGCGGAAGCTCAAAGAGGAAGCGTCGGAAATGCCCTTCGAGGTGGCCTTCGAGGTCACACATCACGGCCCCTACCTGACCACGCCTGCTCTGTTCATCGAGATTGGGAGCAGCGAGGGGACCTGGGGGGACCTGGATGCTGCTCGGACCATCGCCCGTACCTTGCAGGAGGTCGAAGTTGAAGCCTACCCGATCGCCATGGGGATCGGGGGCGGCCACTATGCGCCGAGGTTCACCGAGACATCGCTGGGCAAGAAAATATCCTTCGGCCACATGCTCCCCAACTATGCTTTCGATCCTGGAGACCTGGAGTCCTTGAGGGAGAAGATACGCATGGGCGCAGAGAGCAGCGGCGCGCGTTTGGTGTATATCCACCGAAAATCAATGAAAAGGTCCGAGGCCACTGCAGTGGCCAAGATCGTGGTTGACCTTGGCTACGATGCCGTGGACAGCTCGGACCTCGATAGCATATAGGGTTCCCTCTACTCCGCCCAGAGGGTCACTTCTTCCCCTTCTTCTTGCTGGCGGCACCGGAGGACATGGGTCCGGCGCATGAGCCCATTACGGGACGGGGAGCGGTCCTTCCGGAGGCCTTATCCTCATCCATCTCAGCGAACACCTGGCTCAGGCCGCGCTTGGCCACCGACCATACAGGCACGCCGCCGGTGACGACAGCCACATGCATCGCCTCTACCAGCTCCTCCTTAGTGGCACCGTAGTTGGCGGCCACGCGCGCTTGCGGATAGATGCAATCTTCGCACATGCGGGTCGCCACGCAGGCCAGGGCGATGAGCCTCTTGGTCTTGCGGTCTAGAGCGCCATCATGCACCAGTACACGGTCCAGCTCCTTTATCACGACGGCCAGTTCTGGATTGTGGTCCTTTATATGCGCTAGAGTATGCGGTATGTAGTTGCCCATGCGGCAACCCATCTCGTCCACCGCATCTTCGGCGCTGACCTCGTCCTTCAGGTTCTTGATCTGCTTGCACTGCTTATTGTTATTGGCCATACCAGCTCACCTTCTGTCCCTTCGCACTATGCTCTGAAGGGACATGAAGGTTGTCCCAAAGGTCACCCGTCAATGACAGTTCCCTTGATCCTCAGGCCAAGGATGGCGTTCCTCATATCCTCAATGTCCCGGCCGTGCACTACCAGAATAGGGATCCGGCATCGTTTGACTATCTCCGCCCCCATCGGGTCAAACACGTTGGAGTTACCAGCGCCGTGCTTGCTCTTGCCCATCATCGCATCCAGCTCAGCGAAGGTCAGACGCTCGAACTTCACGCTGTCCTCGTACTTCTTGGGGTCCGCGGAGTAGACGCCGTCCACCGATGTGGCGTTCACTATGCGTGACGCGCCTACCATCTCGGCCAAGGCCGCGGACACGCCATCGGTGGTATGTCCAGGGGTCGTGCCACCCATGATCGCCACCCGCCCTCTTCGCCCCTCAGCGGCCGTTTCCTCCACAGTGCGGGGCACAGTATCTCCGGCCAGTTCGCCCAGCGATATCTGGAGGAGCCGGGCGTTCAAGCGGGTCACTTCGATGCCCATCTCATCCAGTTGTTCCTCGCTGCCTCCCAGCTCTCTGCCGGTGTTAATGTAGTACCGAGCGGTCCTTCCGCCTCCGCAGACCACATAGATCTCGAGGTCATCGATCAACGGTCGAAGCATCGAGGCGAAGCGGCATAGGAACTCTCCGTCCCGATCGCCGGGGATGATGATGGAGCCGCCAAGTGA
>JAKIXL010000180.1 GCA_022709105.1 Thermoplasmatota archaeon
TGCCGGCGATCGAGGCCCTTAAACAATGTCGGAAGGCCTAAAGGGCCTTCCTCATCCGTTCCAGAGCTTCTTCCAGCCTCGAGACCGGCTGAGTGAGGGCCATGCGCACGAAGCCCTCCCCGTTCTGTCCGAAACCGATGCCTGGAGTGACCACCACGCCTGCATCGAGCAACCGGTTGGCGAAATCGATCGAGCTGCCCCCTATGCCGAAGAACAGGTAGAACGTGCCCTTAGGCAGGGTAACGTTGAAACCCAGCTCACGAAGGCCCCTGACCATGACGTCCCTGCGCTCCTTATACACCTTGACGCTGTCCTCCACCATCGCTGGGCGGGAACGGCCATTATATTGGCCCAGGGCGATCGAGGCGGCCTTCTGTATGAACTTGGGAGCGCCGGAATCCACCTGGGATTTCACCTTCTTCAGCCCGGCGATGAGCGTCGGGTCGCCCACCGCATAGCCCAGCCGATACCCGGTCATGTTGAAGGTCTTAGACAGTGAACCGAACTCGATGGCCTCCCGGCCGAACTCCAGTACCGAAGGGGCGATGTAGTCGTCGAAGGTCATCTCCGAGTACGCGTTGTCATAGCACAAGATGGTCTCGGTCTCGCTGCACCAGCGAACCGCGTCCTTGAGGAACTCCGGCGTGGCGGTCGCACCTGTGGGATTGTTCGGATAGTTCAGGTACAGCATGCGGGCGTCGGAGGGCAGGAGATCTACGTCCGGCAGGAACCCGTCGCGCTCACGCAGAGGGACCTTCACCGGCACCGCATCGCACAGCAGCGTGGCGCCCTGCGCATACACCGGATACGCGGGATCGGGGCACAGCACATGATCGTCGGGGTTAACGAACGCCCGGGCTATGTTGGCGAGGCCCTCCTTGCTGCCTAGGAGGATGGCGACCTCTCGGTCCGGATCGACGTCCACGCCGAACCTGCGGCCATACCACTCCGCCACCGCGACGCGCGTGTCGCGCTCCCCTCCTGAGGATGGATATCGGTGGTTCTCCTGATCGTCCAGCTGCCTCTTGACCTCTTCAACCAGCGGGCGCGGTGTGGGCAGGTCGGGGTCCCCGATGCCCAGATCTATGATGTCTAGACCCTCGGCCTTCTTCCTGTTGACCTTCTCCTCGATCTCCGCGAACAGGTAAGGCGGGATCTTCCTCAAGCGATAAGCAAAATCCTTTGGCATTCATACACCTCTATCAGATATCTATCTCGCCCTGGTACACCCGAACGGCAGGGCCGGTCATGCGGACCATGGTCAGGTCCTTATTGACATTTATCCTTAGTTCTCCTCCGGGGAGGCCGACCTTCACATCCGTGCCCAGGGGGGCAACCCCTGTCAATCCGGCGGCGACCGCCACGGCGCACGCGCCCGTGCCGCAGGCCTGGGTCCAGCCCGCGCCTCGTTCGAGCACCTTCACGTCGAGGCGGCCCTCGCGGGGCCGCACGAACTCAACATTGGTCTTGTTCGGAAACATTGCGTGGGAAAGGATCTCGGGCCCCAAAGAGCACATCTCATGTTCGGAAAGCTCCTGGAAGGTGATGAAGTGAGGGTTGCCCATGCTGACCGCGGTCCCTCTGATCCCACGCCCATGTACGATTATCTCACGGTCGATGAACCGCCCTTCGCAGGCCATGGGGATATCGAGGCAATCCAGGCGGGGCGCGCCCATGTTCACTGAGATCTCGGTCGCTTCCCCGCCAGAGGCCGTGACCTCGATGTCCATGGCGCCTGCCAAGGTGTTGATCCTCATGGATCCCGACGGCCGCGGGGAGAGATCGTAGAGGTGTTTGGCGGCGCATCGTATACCGTTGCCGCACATCTCCGCCTCGCTGCCGTCGGAGTTCATGATCTTCATGAACGCATCGGCCTCCGGGTCCGGCCTTATGTAGAGAATGCCGTCCGCGCCGATCCCGGTGCGCCGGTCGCACAGCCTGACCACGGCATCGGGGTCGACCGGGGCCTTGAGGTCGGGGTCCTCTATCAATATGAAATCATTGCCCAACCCATGGTACTTCCAGAAGATCATAGCATTAGCCTCGACGGGATCCGCTGATAGCGCAAGAGGTCACCTATGGTCTCGCTCTCGCGGACCAGGTTCATGGTCCCCTTGTGCACAAGCACCTCACGGGGCAGGGGACGCATGTTGTAGTTCGAGGCCATGGAGAAGCCGTAGGCGCCGGCGTCGTACACGCATATGACGTCCCCCTCCTCCACTCGGGGCAGCGCCCGGTCCTTGGCCAAATGGTCCCCGGACTCGCATATGGGGCCGACGATATCATAGGTCGCCTCGGGCGGCATGCCAAGCTTGTTAGCCACTGCCACGTGGTGGTAGGATCCGTAGAACGCCGGCCGGACCAGGGTGTTCATGCCAGCGTCGACGCCGGCAAATTTCTTGTCCGGCGTCTCCTTCACATCCACCACCGTGGTGAGCAGCACCGTGGTATCGGCGACGATGTAGCGACCAGGCTCGAGCACGACCCGGCGGACGGATGTGCCGTTCTTGATCAGCGAGGTTATGCCCTCGGCAAGGAGGTCCAGGTCCATGGCGTGGTCCTCCGGGCGGTACGGTATGCCGATCCCGCCACCGATGTCGATGAACTCAAGGCGCAGGCCAAGCTCCTTCTCCAGCTCTTGGACTATCGAGACCAGGACCTCAGTGGCCTGGACGAACGGCTCCACGACCTGAACGCCAGCCCCGATATGACAGTGGATGCCCTTTGGCCGGAAGCCGAGCTGCAATGCCTCCGCGTACGCTGCCACGATGCGGTCCCTTGGAACGCCGAACTTGGTCGAACGGGCCCCGGTGACAACCTTCTCGTGGTGACCAGCCCCGACCTCCGGGTTGACGCGGATGGATATCGGGAGGCCAGGATCGATCATCGCCAGTCGCTCGAGCTCGGAGAACGAGTCGATGTTGATGGGGACCCTGAGAGCGGCAACCGCCTTCAGCTCCGGCGTGGAGACGTTCACCCCGGTATACATTATGCGGTCCGGGGAGAAACCGGCACGCAGGCAAGCTTCCACCTCGCCGATGGACACTGCGTCGATGCATGAGCCTTCCTGCTCCAATATGCGCAGAATCGCGAGATTGGTATTCGCCTTGCAGGCGTAGTTGATCCTTGTGGGCATGCGCCGGTCGAAGGCATTGAAGATCGCCCGGAAGTTGCTGCGCACGGCATCCTCATCCGTCACATAGACGGGGGAGCC
>JAKIXL010000181.1:0-244 GCA_022709105.1 Thermoplasmatota archaeon
GAGCCTCTGTTCCGAGTGTACTCTGAGGCCAGGACCGAGGAGGATGCTCGCCGGCGCTCCGAGGATTGCGAGAAGGTCCTGGGCGACCTTATATAGTGGTGCGCAAGGGGGGTCGGATCAACGCTTCCAGAACGGGCGCGGTCCGGTCGAGTCCTTCTTCTCCTTCTCCTTTTCCGTCCGGCGATACTTCCAGGCCACCGCTATCGCTTCCTGCGCCAACCTCGCGCCTAGAGCGGCGGTGTTC
>JAKIXL010000181.1:263-3197 GCA_022709105.1 Thermoplasmatota archaeon
GCGATATCTCCACAAGGTCGAAGCCGACCAGCCGGGGACCTAACATGTTGATGCAGCGCTTGACATCGAATGAGGTCAACCCGAAAGGTTCCACCATGGACGCCGCCGGCGCGTACGCCGGGTCAAGGCCGTCCACGTCCAGGCTGAGGTAGATCTTGTCCTTCTTGATGATGTTGAGGGCGCGCTTAAAAGCTTTTTCAACGCCTTCCTGGGCTATGGTGAACGAGTCGATGTACTCTGGGAGGCCGCCTTCAGCGTGCTCGGCCTCGGAGATCGAACGAACGCCGAAGACGAGCATATTGTCCTTGCCAACGTGGTCCGCCGCCCGACGCACAACGGTATCATGGCAGTATCTCTGTCCTACTCCGGACTCGTTGTAATTGAGGTGCGCATCGATGAAGATGACCCCAATGTCCTCGAAGGCCTCTATGGCTGGGACGCTTACAGTATGCTCGCCGCCCAGGATTATGGGGAACTTCCCATCCTTAACGATCAAAGCGGATGCCGTCCTCACTCCGTCCAACATATCATCGATGGTGGCGAAGTCTGGAAGATTGCCCATATCATGGACGACGGCTTCGCCAAGATCGAATCCGTGCTCCAGCATGTAGCTCTCGAGATGATAGGAAGCCTCACGGACCGCGGTGGGTGCCGATCTGGCACCCGGACGAAAGCTGGTAGTGAGGTCGAACGGGACGCCCAGGACGCAGAACCTGGAGGCCTGATAAGAGGTGTCGGCGCCCAGGAAGGTTATTCCTGGTGTGGGCATCGTAACGACCAGCTCACACCTTGGTGATCTTCTTCTTGCCCATCGCGACCATGTAGAGCACCTCGTCACCGGGGTTCAATTGCCCCTTGAGCTCCTCATCAATGGGAAGGGAGAACTGCTCGTAGGTCTCCAGGTCCATCATCTGGGCCTCATCGCCGGCAATGTGGAGTATCTGTCCCTTGCGCTTGTCGATCATGGGCACCTGCACCTTGTGCTTCACTGGGTGCACCACGCTCCGCTTCTTGCCGTCGTAGAGCCCTACGGCGTCGATGCGGCTCTTGGCCTCGCCGTGCTTACCGGGCTTGGAAGTGTCAATGGAAAGAATCTTGCAGGGTTCATCATCGATGAGCATGTAGCGACCTACCTTGAGCTCCCTTACCTCGGCCTGTGTCCACATATATATCAAATGAGGGAAATCGCCGCCAGCTTATATAGTTTGCTTTTAACAAGCTTGTCCAGATTAGCGGCCAGTTACTAGTTGCAGGCGTTGGCGCCCTATCGCAGGTCCCTCTTCCCCTGCCACCTCTGCGGCCTCCCTGCCTTGGGAGGCGGACCCCGCCGTTGTCCCTCTGACCGCCGGTCCTGACGGGGGCGCAGCTCCTTCTTGGGCGGTTCAGGGTACTTCTTCATGATCTCCTCGACCCGCCGGGCGATGTCCTCGTTGAGGCGGTCCCCTATGAACCCTCCCTTGAAGTAATCGACCTTAGAGGCAATGGCCAGCTTCCCGCCCATGGCGCGAGAGATGTTCCCACGCTGCCAATAAGGGGCCCGGTGCACGGTGGGATGCTGGAAGATGACCCCATGCTTCGGTGGCCGCTTCCCTTGTCGGAGATGAGCGAACAATGCTTTCTCCGCTCCCAGCAACTGGACGGTGCCAGCGGGCATCCGGGACAGCCTCTTCAGGCCTCCGGCGATCGAGATCAATCTCGCCCCCAGGCTAGCGCCCACAATGGATGTGATATTTGGCGCCGCCTCCTCCATCCTCCCGGCGATGTAAGCTTCCAGCCTTGATTTCTCTCCGTAGAGCTGTAGCAGCGAGGAGGCAAAGCCGCGGACGATCTCCAGGTCCTTCTCCTCCAGCTCCGAGCCCACAGACTCAAGATGGAGGTCCAGCGCGTCCTGCACAGCCTCTCTAGATCCCTTTTCGGCGATGAGCCGGGCGTACCTTTCCTCTCTGGCGTAGTCGGCGAGCTCCGGGAAGTGCAGGCCGTACCACTCATGCAGCCGCTCGCTGGTGAGGTTGATCATCTCGATGGTATCGTCCAGCGCCCTCACGGCCTGTACGATGAACCGGTCGGCCGGGAGTGGCTCTCGGGTACGGATCTTGCCCAGCTCGACCATGACCTTCTGCATCAGCTGCGGCGAGAAGCCATAGTCCTCGGGCTTGATGAACGCGGAATCGACGAACTCCGGCTTTCCAAGGGAGGACAGCCGCGGCTCCGCGACCCGCATCCTCTTCTGGGCCATGGACGCCTCCTCCGGAAGAACCTCTCCTTTCTGGACCAGGGCCAGCTTGGCGGCGATGGCCTTGGGGTCCTTCTCGAAGAGATGGTGGCGGACCACTCTCTGGTTCTCCTTGTCCACAAGGAAGACGCCGAACCACTTCGTAACCAGGATCATCGCGTCACCTCACTAGGTGCGACCATTTCAATTTATCGTGAGGCGAGATCCCCTGCCCAAGCGGCAGACAGGCCAAGATCCGAGCGCCCTGCGATCGGACGCCCGCTCGCTCTGCGCATCGGCCGATCATGTCAGCGGGCTGGCCGCTCTCGATATCAGCTTTGAGCGCATTGCGGCCAAGAGGGCGCATCGTCGAGCGACGGCCATCAAGGCCAGGACGTTCACTGTTTGGACAGCATCCTGGCCACTTCCTGAGGAGGCAGTTCCTCCAAATCTCCCAGCGCCTCGCAGCGGAGCTGGAGGGAGGCGATGTACTCCAGCGTTTCCATCCGCCCGAACGCATCTATGATGTCCATCCCCACCGCCAGCGCCCCATGGCTTTCCAGCAGGCAGGCGTTGGCCTTTCCAAGCTGCCTGACGATATTGTCGGCCAGCTCCGTCGTGCCTGGGCCGGCGTAGCCGATCAAGGGGACGAGGTCGCCCAGCACCAAAACTCCCTCGGGCGTGATGGCAGGCCGGAGCGCGCGGCGCATCACCGCTAGAAC
>JAKIXL010000182.1 GCA_022709105.1 Thermoplasmatota archaeon
CCCCGCGAACGCGACCGCCACTATTAGCAAGGCGTATAAGCGGAGGGCCGAGCGAGGTGTTCCTCTAGTATCGGCGTACCGCATGAAGGCACGGCCGCGCGCCCGGACGGTCGCGCCGATACTGTCTCCGCATCGTTCCATCCCAGGATCTCAGGGGGCGTTGGCCCCAACTATGTCTCGGGCCCCGCTCGTCGGAAGACCTGCGTCATTTCTCAGGAGATGCGCCTCACGGGCGCCTGAAAGTCCCTATCCATTCCCCGCGCGACCTTTCCTCTCCGCCATAGCGCTTCCTTGCGATCTCCTCCGTCAGAGATACCTCCTCGAAGCCCGATGTCAAAGCGAGCAGTTCCTCCCGTTCGAAGAAGTGTGTCCTTATTCCGGTGCCACGGCGGAAGGTCCCCCTCTCCACCTCCTTCCCCTGTCCGAACCTCATGTCCTGCACCGAGAAGACCTTCAGCAACAGCGTGCCGCCCCGCCTCAGCACCCTGTGGACCTCGCTTACCGCTTCCCGTCTTTCCTCCTCCATCAGGTGACCAAGCACGTGATATGCTACCACGCTGTCGAAGGAGCCGCAGGTGAATGGGAGGAAGCGGACGTCCGACAGGACCGCCTCAAGGTTGGCCAGGCCCAACGAACGCCGGCAGGCGCGCAGTCCGTTGATGGAGAAATCTACGGCCACGAGCTCCGCGCCCCGCCCGATGATCAGGCCGGCCGTCTTCCCGTTGCCGCAGCCCAACTCGAGCACCCTTCCATGAAGGTCTGGAGAAAGGACGCCGGATGGCGGCCCCCTCCATTTGGGATGGGGGCCGGAATACTCGCGGTCCCAATAGGCTCTCTGGTCCTCATAGGACCTCGCTTGCGATGGCGTCCTTCCATATCTTTCGGCCACACAGGTGGATGGCCGCGAGGGAAATCAAACCACCGCTGACATGAGGAAGAGGCTCGTTGGCGTGCGAGAGGTTCGGAGATCCTGCTTGAGCGCGGCGGACGACCTGGCCGGGCCAAACCCCGGTGTCCAGTAATTGGACACGCCCTGTTAAGCATCCTGCCGAGAGGGATGGTTGCCGCAGGCCCATGAGGACGCTGTGCCCAGGCACCTGACCGAGCCTGTCCTCCTATAGAGGCCGGAGACGAGGGCGGCCTCGCTGACATCCCGCGTTCACGGGCTCGGGGGCTGAGGACCGTTGGCTCCATGCTCGTGGGCGAGCGCCCGTTCCCACCCACGCCCCCGTGGTGCCCATCTTCATGAGAAAGCGCGAAATGGGCTACGATCGGGAGGGAGGGATCAGCACTCGGTGCTGTTGATCACGAACCACGAGAGGATGAGCAGGACTCCCATGGACCGATCGGCCGCCATCACCTTGACCCTGCCGACAGGGTATTTATCCCGCGCGTTCCGATGGACGGTGAACAGCACGTCCCCGTCGTCGCGGAGCATCGCCCATGTCCCGGCCGGTCCCTGGCGCTCCCATCTGTAAGTCGCACCGTCGGCGAGAAGCACCGTTCCTCTGTCCAGCGAGTCGAACTCCAACCGCCCGATGTCGTTCGGCTCGCCCTGTCTGGCGATCGCCGCTCCAGGCCTGCGCAGCCCGCCCTTCCTGTTCACATAATGCTCATCGCCGATGGAGGCGCGGACGGTGGTCCCGAACATCGACGGGGACGACATCTTTGCAACGACCTTGCTGCCCTGGCGCAGTTCCCAGTCCAGCTTCCAAGGCTTCGGTCGCCCCCATACCATCTCCCCCGTAGGGATGGCCATCGGGGTCAGGCTCCCGAGGCGCCGGTGGAGCTATCCCGGCGGATAAGGGCCATGATGTACCATTCCAGGACGAGAAGGAGGAGCATGTCGGCGCTAAGCGCTCCCTTTTCCGTTATGTCCGCCTTACCCTCAAGGCGCAGGAGGCCAGACCTTGAACGGACATCAGCCATCAAACCATCGCTCTCGTCGAATACCTGCCATCGGAAGGACCAGACCGACGGGCGCCTGATGACGTACCGCCTGCCGTTGATCATGTCGACCTCGCCGTCACCTCTCCGGGACATATTCACCACGCCTATGTCCTGGTCGAACGGGGCCTTCCTGATGGTGACCTTCGGTCTCAGAAAGCCTGAGCGCTTGAACGTGTAGCTGGTACCGTCCGCTTGAGCTTCGGCCAAAGTTCCCGTCAGCTTGGGAAACCTCAAGGCGGCCAATGTCCGGTCCTCTGAAACAAGCTCGAAGTACCTCCTGGAGGCCTGAGGCTGCCTCCACGACAGCATTGCCGGCAACTTTTTTGTGGTGACCATGTTCCTCCGTGACCTTAAGCCGATAGGCCAGCTTTATCCCTGGCCTGCCGTGATCAATCGCGTTTCCTGCGGCGCACCGCGACGGATCGCGCGTGGGCATGAAGGCCTTCGGCCTTCGCGAGGGTCTCCACGGTGTCCGCCAAAGACTCTAGGCCATCCTGGTCCACGATCTGCAGTGAACTGCGCTTCATGAAATGCATGACATCGAGGCCGGAGTGGACATGCGCATATCCAGCTGTCGGGAGCACATGGTTTGTTCCGGAGGCGTAGTCCCCGAGGGCCACCGCCGCATACCTGCCAACGAATATGGAGCCTGCGTTGCGGACCCTTTGAAGCGCTCCCTGCGGATCGGACACCTGTATCGACAGGTGTTCCGGCGCCATGTAGTTCACGATCTCGACCGCAGAAACCAGGTCCCTAGCCAGCAGATAGCCGCAATTGCTCAGCGACCTTTCAATTATCTCCTTTCTTTCAGCCCTTGAAAGCGCCTTCTCGATCTCCCTTCCGACCTTAGATACCAGGCCCTCGTCGGTGGTGATGAGCGCGCAGGCCGCGTTGGGATCATGCTCTGCCTGCGCCAGCATGTCCGCGGCGATGAGCTCCGCGTCGGCCGTGGCGTCCGCGAGTACCGCGATCTCCGACGGTCCCGCGGGGGAATCGATCTCCACGATGTCCCGGAGCAGCATCTTGGCCATGGTCACGTACACATTCCCCGGCCCGACTATCTTCTGCACCGGGTCCAGGGACCTCGTGCCGTAGGCCATGGCAGCTATGGCCTGGGCCCCGCCTACGGTGTAAACGGCGTCTACCCCCGCGATGTCCGCGGCCACCAAAGTGAGTGGGCTCACCGGCGGCGGGGTGCACATGGCGATGTGCGGAACGCCGGCCACC
>JAKIXL010000183.1:0-295 GCA_022709105.1 Thermoplasmatota archaeon
TTAAGGCCCACCAGATGCTCTAGTACATAACCGACCATGGTGCCCAGCCAAGTCCTCAGGGACTGGTCGAAGAGCACGAACATGGCGAACACGAAGATGAAGATGGTGATGAACTGGTTCATCTGCTTCTTCGGGTCAGGCGCCGGCCTTGCGGGGACGGGGGCGTTCTGCATCTATCACTCGCCTCCGAAGAACCCTCTCAGCATGGGGTGCATCTCCATCATCTGTTCCCTGCCCAGCGCCTCATAGAACTGGATAAGGATGCCGACCGCCAGCAGCACGCCGGTACCGGAGG
>JAKIXL010000183.1:368-3171 GCA_022709105.1 Thermoplasmatota archaeon
CGCTCCCGCCGCCAGCGCTCCTACCATGGCCCCCGATATCACTGTCACCACTGGGATATATCTTTCTAGCACGCGCTTGAGCACCCGGGGATCGCGCCGGAAACCAGGTATCTGAAGCCCGGAGTTCTCGATCTGCCTGGCCACCGCTTCCGGGCCCATATTGGTGGTCATGATCCAGAACTTGGCGAACAGTATCGAGCCGAGGACCATGACGCTGAAGAACGTCACCACTCGGATGAATATCTGCAGAGAGCCGTGCCCGAAGACCACATGTGAATATCCTTCGGGGTTGAGCAGCGGGAGCAGCCAGCCAGCGAGACCGTTGGGCGTGGTAAGATACCATGCCAGTCCTCCGGCCGCGGAGGTACCAGAGTCTGGAGTATAGTAGCCTAACAGGGAGTTGCCGCCCAGGATCGGCACCTGAGACAGGAAGTCGTTGGTATAGAAGAGGTACGCGAACATGCTGACGTTCGCCAGCACCGCGGACATAAGGATGACCGGGATGTTGGATGCGTACAGCAGCTTGATCGGATACCGTCCGCGGGCGCCCCTCGCGGTCCCGTGGGCCAGAGGGAGCTCGATCCTCGCCGATTCGATATATGAGACGAACAGAAAGATCGCTATGGTCCCGATGAGCGCTACCACTGGATTGGGATTTTGTATCAATATCCGTTCGTAGCCTCCTCCTGCCAGTTCGCTCGCGGACATCGAGGTGAGAAGGAATATGGTCTTGGGGATGGTGCCTGCCGGAGGATTGCCGACGGTCGCCACGCCACCTTCCACCGGGTACCAGTTGACCGTCCCGGTGAATATGGCCTGCGCTACGCCGGCGGCGATGAACAGCGAGATCCCGCTTCCTATTCCCCACTTGGACACCACTTCGTCCATGAGGAAGACGAGGTAAGAGCCGACGAACAGCTGCGCTATTATGATGATGCGCGCCAGGTTGGCGCCGCTGAACACCCCCTCCGCTCCGGTCATGTCGTTGAGGCCGGTGATAAGGGTATTGGAGGGGACCAGGTAGCCAAACACCTGAGGGATGGACTCCACGAGGATCATGATGATGACCAGGAACTTCTGGGTCCCCTGGTACACCGCCTTGTCCTCGTCGTTGGTAAGGTCGAGCTTGATGATCTTCGCGCCGACGAACAGCTGCATGATGATCGACGCGGTGACGATCGGGCCGATGCCCAGATGCATCAGCGAACCCTGCGCGCCGGCAAGGATCGCCCGATACGGACCGAAGATGTCGATGATCCTGCTCTGGTCCAATCCAAAGAGGAACACGTTGGTCATTACGAAGTAGAAGACCAGCATGAGGATGACCCACATGATCTTGGTCCGGAAGTGCACGTGCCCCTCCGGCCGCTTGATCGATGGAAGTCTATCCGTGAGCGGCTTCAACCTGTAGAGTCGGCTGTTCTGTAGCTCGGCCATGAGTCATCCCTATTAGTGCGTACTGCCTGGCTAAGGTTGGGCTACCGAGCCCCCAGCGGCCTCGAGCTTCTCTTTGGCCCGGACCGAGGACTCGGCGACCACCACGTCGAAGGGGTTTGATATCTTCCCGAAACCCAGGAGCTTGTCGACGCCCATATTGGCAAGGTTGATTTTTACTTTGCCGTCCTCGTTCACAGCAAAGCCCTGCTTCTGGAACTCCTCAAGGCGCTCCTCCAGGTCCCCTACGTTAAGGGTGATCTTGGCGGAAACGACCTTCTGCGGTCGCTTGAAGCCGTGGCGGCCGAAGTGCATCGGATCGTACTTGAGCACGCTCATGGTCTTGTGCTTATGGAGGCCGGCATTGCCGGTGCCTCCTCTCTTGCCGGCGCCCCTGCCGCTCTTCTTTCCGCGGCCGTGGGTGCGGCTTCCTCTGAACTTATTGGTCCTGCTTGGCATGTCTAGCACCTCACAGCATCTTCTCGATGAGGGCGTTGATCTTTTCGCCCCTATACCCCAGTGACCCGTGGGTCTTGAGGTCCTTCTTCACTGCCTCGTAGCCCTGAATGGGGGGATGCAGCCTGAACAGGGGCTTGACATCCTTCAGCTCGGAGTACTTGGTCTCGTCCTTGACCACGCTCCTGGCGAACTCATCGATGGAGCCGAACTGGGAGTTCGCTCCCACATAGGCATCATCGATGGGCCTGTCCCCCATGAGCCGGCCGCGGGTCCTGATCATCCTAGCGAGGGTCTCCTCGGAGACCTCTCCCCAGGTGATGAAGTCCTTGGCCTTCTGCAGCATCCCCTTCATCACATCGTTCTGGGGGATGATCACGCAGTGGTTGACGCGGGTGAGGCGGAGCATGCTCATCGTGTCCTCGACGTCCTTGTTTATCTTTATGTGTCCGCGAACTCTGATGACCGCGAATGCCATTTTAATCACGCTTCCCTGAGCGCGTCGGCGTCGCCCTCTATGGGCGCGCCGGCCACATGGACCCTGGTAGGTCCGCTGATGATCTTCAACCGCTTCTCCTGCTCATCTGACACTCGTACCTCGGACGTCCTCTTGAGGGCATCAAAGGTCGCCAAGGCATAGTTGACAGTGGTCTTGGTATGCCCGCGGGCGAACCCCCAGGCGTCCCTTATGCCGGCGAGGCCAAGGATGGTCTTGGCAACATCGCCGACCGCCAACCCGATGCCTCGGGGCGCTGACTTCAGGGTGACCTCGACCGACCCGGACTTGCCGACGACGACCAGGGGGATGGAGTGGGCCGTGCCACACCCACATTCCCAAGAGCCGCACCCGCGCTTGATCTCGATGATGTTCAGCTTGGCGTTGTCAATGGCCTTGCGGATGGTGGGTCCGACC
>JAKIXL010000184.1 GCA_022709105.1 Thermoplasmatota archaeon
CCCCGCTCTCTTGCATAGAGGCGCTATCGGTCGGCACTCCGCTGATCGTCTCCGGCAACGGAGGCCTGCCGGACCTTGTGGCCGGCGAATGCGGCCTGGTGGTCGACACGTCCCCGGAGGCGATAGGGGAGGCCATGCTGGACCTGGAAAGCTCCAAGCTGCAGGTAAGGATGTCCCGCAACGCCCTGGAACGCTACGAAAGATACCACAGTCCAGAAAGCTACCTGCGCTCATATCTTGAGCTTGGGAGGGGCGCGGCTTGACCCTTGCGCCATGTCGTTCCCGGGCCGTCCTCGGACCGCCGAGAGGGGGGAACGAGCTAATAGAGGGACCGTGCATAATGAGAAGGAAGGAGGGCGGGCGAGCGGACAGTCCATGCCGCTCGTTCCCAATGAGGGGTCGATATCAGGGGACCGCTTCACCGGCCGGAAGGACCAGAGGGGCCATCGATGCTTAGGGCTTGGAGATTGGACCACACCATCGACCTGCAGTCGATGCAGGGAGAATGGGAAACGTTGAGGAAGATGACCGGAGGTTCGATCTTCTCCTCGTTCGATTGGTCCATAGAGTGGCTTCGCCACTTCGACAAGGTCGCATCCCCCCGGGTGATCTTCATCGAGGAGGACGGGGCGATCGTGGCGATCGCGCCGTTCGTTCTCGTTGAGCAGAGGGCCATGGGCATGAAACTTAGGAAGCTCTCCCTGATCGGCAACGGCTCCGGGGTCGCCGAGCTGTACGACCTCGGGATCCTGGTGGGGGAGGACCGCGAGGACATCCTGGACCGAATCATCGAGGAGATGAACAAGATCGATTGGAACGTCCTGCACCTCAATGAGATGACCGACGGGCCGGTCGCTCGAGCATTGCACAGCAAGATATCGGAGCGGTGGGAGACGGACGAGCAGGTCTTCATACCCTGTCCGGCGACCGACATCCCTGCGGAGGGCGACGTGATGGAGGTGATATCCTCCCGCACCAGGAGGGCCCTGAGGAAGATCTCCGCCTCCCTTGAAGCAGAGAGCCGCATAAGGTACCGGTGCGTTGACGTGCCGAAGGAGGCGGGAGAGGCGGCGGCCATGTACGCCCTGCAGCACCTGGAGCGTTGGGAGGACAAGGGCGGCAGCATCTTCACCAGCGAGAACCTCTCCAGTTTCCTGAAGAACGTCATGGTGGCAACGGTCACCGAGGGCCGAGGGATGATCTACGAGGCATGGATAGATGGCTCTCTGGCATCGCAGATGCTGTGCTTGGAGGACGGGGACATCATGCGCGCCTACCGCGTAGGCATGAGCAACCGATATGCGGAGTTCTCGCCCGGGAACCTGGTGGCCCTTTATGCCATGGCAGAGGCGCAGAAGGCCGGGTTCATACGCTTCGACTTCGGCGCTGGCCCGGAGGAGTTCAAATATCGCCTGGGCGCGCGGGACCGTTCGCTTATGAGGATACAGGCGAAAAGAGGGACGGTAAGGGCGATGGCCAAACTGTCCTCGCTTCCAGTGGTCAAGCAGCTCGTGGACCGGTCTGGAGCGAAAGAGCAGGCGCTCAAGGCGTTGCATGAGTGACGCTCCTTGGACCGAGCGTTCATAATGGTCCCTGCACATCAGAGCACTGCTTCACGCGTGCTCTGTTCGGTTATACGTTCTTCAGGGCATGGTCGGACGGTGATTTCTTATCAAAACCCAGGGATATTTGCATCAATTATTGCCAAAAACGGGGCATTCAGAAAGGAAGTAAATAAAATGGTTTACGGGGAGGGGCGGAGGCCCCTCCTGGGGAGGTTTGAGCTTTCATATCTTGCGGTACAGCGCCACTGCCACTGCGGCCATGAACAGACCGAACAGCGCTACGATCATGTAGACCGCAGAGCTTATCGGGCCGGTCTTGGCTCCGGAAGCGCCAAGGTCCTGCTGCGTCCTCGCAGGCTCGTCGGCGTGGCCGTTAGGCTGTCCGGTACATCCGTCTCCCTGCTCCTCCTCGACAATTTCCGGCGGGCACTCCACCACGTCGAGGCAGTGGGTGTCGCAGTCGGTGACCGCTTGGCTGCCGTAGCAGGCGATCACCGTTGCGGTATTGATCAGGGGATCGGGGCACTGGTGGACGACCCACCTAGCGGTGAATATCCAGACCTCGCCCACATCCAGCAGACAGTTGCAGTTCACGTCGCCGGACACATACACGGCCTCGCAGGTCACGTCATCGAAGACCCTGACATCGGACAGCGCCACGTTCCCTGTGTTCGTGACGGTGAAGATGTAGGTGATCTCCTCGCACACCTGCGCGGTTGCTGGCCCGCTCTTCACTATCTCGATGCTGGGGTTCGGGACGCACCTCGGGACTGCCACCAGGCAGTGGTCGTCCCAGTCCGTGTAGGCCTTGCCGTTGTAGTACCCGGTCGCGGTGCCGATATTGTACAGCTCGCGGGGGCACTTCTGCACAACCCACTGGATCTCGAAGGTCCACACCTCTGTCACGTCCAGGAGCCCGTTGCCGTTGGTATCGCCCCTGACGTAATATGCTTGTCCAGCTACGGAGTCGTACACGCCCACGTTGGACAGAGGCACATTACCTGTGTTGTACACCTCGAAGGTGTAGGTAACCGTGTCTCCCACGTAAGCGCATGGCGGCCCGCACTTGATCACGCATATGGCCGGGTGGACGCATTGCTGCTCGATGGGGACCTCCTCGGTGCCCTCGTCGGTCGTCTTGTCGCCGTCGCCATCTTCGCCGGTCGCCACCACGACGTTGATCAGCGGGTTGGGCGCGTTGGCGGGTATGGTGTACTCGACGGTGTAAAGCCACACCTCGCCGTACTCCAGGATGCCGTCGCCGTCGTCACCGCTCACGTATATGGGAGTTATGCCGAGGACGTCGGTCACCTGGACGTTGTATATGTTCGAGCCGTCCGAACTCGGCGCGTGCTGCACCGTTATATCATAACGGATGGTGTCGCCGACCTTGGCCTTGGCCACGTTAGCGGTCTTGGTGACCATGATCGCTGGATTGTACTCGACGTCGATCTCATGGTCGTCGCTGTCGGTGACGTCATCACCGTCGTTATCGGTGCCGTGCGCGGTTGCCGTGTTCACCAGCGGATCGCTCGAGCTGGTAGGGATGGAGTAGAGCATGTAGTATGTCCACACCT
>JAKIXL010000185.1 GCA_022709105.1 Thermoplasmatota archaeon
CCGAGTACACCACTGGATTCACCACCGTTGCCGCCGCCGTGACCGAAGCCATCATCGACCAGTTCAACGTGAACATGTTCGAGGCTTCCATGGTCAAGGGCGCCGTCTGGGGCAGATACCCGCAGACCATCAACATGCTGGGATCCAACCTGAGGACCATCCTCGATGTCCCGCAGCTGAACGAGGGTACTGGATATGCCCTTAGGAACATCATGGCCAACCACATAGTCATGCTGACTGGCAGGAACGCCATGAACGCCGCCGCTCTGTCCTCGATCTACGCAGCCGCCTACGAAATGGGTGACGCGATCGGCAACTTCGAGAGGCAGCACCTGTTGTCCCTGGCCTACCAGGGCCTGAACGCCAACAACCTGGTCTACAGCTGGGTCAAGGAGAACGGCAAGACCGGCACCGTCGGTGATGTCGTCGCTTCCATGGTTGGCCGCGCCCTCGAGGACAAGGTCATCAAGAAGGGAAAGAAGTTCCCGTCCGGATTCGTTGAGTACACCACGACCGACTTCCCGCTGTGGAACGCCTACGTGTCCGCTGGTATGCTCGCCGCGATCTGCGTGAACATCGGTGCCGCTAGGGCCGCGCAGGGTATCCCGTCCACCATTCTGTACTACAACGACCTGGTGGAGCACGAGACCAGCCTGCCCGGTGTAGACTACGGCAGGGCCATGGGTACTTCCGTCGGTATGTCCTTCTTCAGCCACTCCATCTACGGTGGTGGCGGTCCGGGACTGTTCCACGGAAACCACGTGGTTACTAGGCATGCGAAGGGCACTGTAATCCCCGTTATCGCCGCCGGATGCGCTCTGGATGCTGGTACCCAGTACTTCAGCGCTGAGAACACCTCCCTGGCATTCAAGGAGGTCTTCGGCGATATCCCGGAGTTCAAGAGCCCGATGAAGATGGTCGGCAAGGAGGCCAAGAAGCTGAAGGAGCTGGTCTGAACATGAGTACGCCTGCCTCCGAAGGAGTCCCCCTACCCGAGATCCAGATCTTCCCGGAGAGGCTGCTGTTGGCTTCCACCACGGAAGTGCTGCTGAACAAGCTGTACACCGTGAAGAACGTCAGGCAGATCAACATCCAGGGCGAGGGCCTGCCGGCAGTGATGAAGGCCGGTCCCGGCACTGGTGGTCCGGTAAATCACCCGGAGCGGAAGAAGATCAAGGTCAGAGGTGAGGAATTGGAGCTCACGGTCCAGGTCGGACGCATTTTCGTTGAGATATGCGACATCGACTTCGTCCCGCAGGCTCTGAAGGACATCGAGGAGGTATGCAAGGAAGTGCTACCCTTCAGTTTCACTCTGGAGGTAGGTCGCTACAACAAGTTCAAGCCCACTACTTCGGACTACAAGAAAGGATTGGTGAAATAACATGGCTAAGACAAAGTACAAGGCACAATTCTATCCTGGCAACACCCTGCCCGCCAAGAACCGCAGACGCTTCTTGGACCCCAGCGTTAAGCTGGAGAAGCTGCGCGACGTTCCGATGGACGACGTGGTCAAGATCTTGGGACACAGGGTCCCCGGTTCCGACTACGCCACCATCCACCCGCCGCTGGCTGAGGGAAACGAGCCCGACTGCCCCATCAGGGCGTTGGTCGAGCCCATCGAGGGTGCGAAGAAGGGAGACAGGATCAGGTACGTTCAGTTCACTGACTCCGTATACTGGGCCCCCATCGTTCCGTACGTGAGGGCGCAGATGTACATGTGGAGATTCAGGGGAATCGACACTGGTACCCTGTCCGGAAGGCAGATCATCGAGATGAGGGAGAGGGACGTCGAAAAGGTGGCCAAGGAACTCATCGATGGCGAGACCTTCGATACCGCGAGGACCGGTATCAGGGGAGCCACCGTGCACGGACACGCCGTCAGGCTGGACGAGAACGGACTGATGTTCGACGCCTGGCAGAGGTTCCGGTGGAACGCTAAGAAGGGCGAGGTGGAGTACGTGAAGGACCAGGTCGGTGTCCCGCTGGACAAGCCGGTCCCGGTCGGAAAGCCCATGCCCGAGAAGTGGTTGAAGGAGCACACCACCATGTTCCGCGCCGACGGCGTGGACATGAGGGACGACGAGGAAGTCATGAGGCAGAACCTCAGGATCCACACCTTGAGAACCAAGTGCGGCTTCAAGCCCTTCGATGTTAAGGAGGACTAAATATGGCGAAGGAAAAGGACAAGATGTTCATCGCCGCCATGAAGAAGAAGTTCAAGGAGGACCCCACGGAGGTCCGCTCCAAGCACTATTCCTACGGAGGCTGGAGACAGTCGAAGAGGAAGCGGGAGTGGGTTGAGCAGTCCAACAAGATTGCCAAGGCCCGTGGAATCCCCATGATGAACCAGGATGTTGGTGTGGCTCTCGGCCAGCGTGTCTTGATGCCCTACCAGCTGTCCCACACGGACATCTATGGCGAGGCCGATGACCTGCACTGGGTCAACAACGCTGCGATGCAGCAGTGCTGGGATGACATCCGCAGGACCGTCATCGTCGGTCTGGATGTCGCGCACAACGTTATTGAGAAGAGGCTGTCGAAGGAGGTCACCCCCGAGACCATCAACCGCTACCTGGAAGCTGTCAACCACACCATGCCAGGCGGAGCAGTGGTTCAGGAGCACATGGCCGAGCTTTGCCCTGAGATCGTGAAGGACTCTTACGTCAAGGTGTTCTCTGGCGACGACGAGTTGATCGACGAGATCGACAAGTGCTTCGTCATCGACATCAACAAGGAGTTCCCCGCGGACCAGGCCAAGCAGCTGAAGGCCGCTGTCGGCAAGAAGCTGTGGCAGGTCGTCCGTGTTCCGTCCATCGTCGGACGCGTGTGCGACGGTGGTACGATCTCCAGGCACTCTGCGATGCAGATCTCTATGGCCTTCATCACCGCGTACCGGCTGGCTGCCGGTGAAGCCGCTATCGCCGACTTCGCCTTCGCAGCCAAGCACGCCGCAGTGGTGGAAATGGGTACCATGATGCCCGCCAGGAGGGCCAGGAGCCCCAACGAGCCCGGTGGAATTCCGTTCGGTGTGCTGGCCGATATGGTCCAGAGCACCAGGACCAAGCCGGACGACCCCGCTAGGGCCTCCCTCGAGGCTGTCGCGCTGGGTGCAGTGGTATTGGACCAGATCT
>JAKIXL010000186.1 GCA_022709105.1 Thermoplasmatota archaeon
AAGTGTGCACCGCGAAAATGCCGACCCTCTGCCCGAACTCGTCCCTGATCCTCCTTGCGTCCGAGGCCTTCGCCACGCTCACGCCCACCCGTTTGAACCCTCGGACGAAGGCCAGCATGGTGCCGGCGAACTGGTCGATCCTTGCGCTCTTGGCATCGAGCACCATGTCCCGGCCGATGGCCTCGATGACCTCGGGTATGGGCGTGGTCTCCACGATGCCGGAAACCCTGCCGCCGATCCCCTGGATGACCTCCGGGTCCGATACCACGGCAGTGCCGGCGCCCTCGCACACCACCACCGCCGCGTCCAGCATGCCCTTGGAGACGGCCATGCCCAGCAGCTCGGACACTCCGAAGCTCAGGTAGTCCCTCATGCGCATCTTGCGGTGGGGAGTGCACATGCCGAAGTCCCGGATGCGGAACTCGATGTTCTCCCTTACCGCCTCGGGAGTGATGATCTGGATGTTCCTGACCTTGGCGAAGAGGGGACAGTACTCTATCTCCGGCATACCCACCTCCACGACCTTTCCGTCCTTGATCACCACCCTGGTCCTACCCAGGGCTTCGATGACATGCCTGTCCATGATGCTCCCTTCCGGTCGGTCCTGGCAGACGCGTCAAAGTATAAATATGCTGTCCGGAATAGAACGTGTAAGAAATGCTGGTAGCTACCAGTTCTCTAGGGAGCAGACCTATGAACGAGAAGTTCGCCATAGCGTTGAAGCAGATAGCCCTCCTGGGTGGGATCAACGACCATATCGCCATATCCTCAAGGGAGCTGGGGGACCGGCTGCGCATAAGCCAGCAATCAGCGTCCAAGCGCATCTTGGAGCTGCTGGAGGAAGGCTACATCCAGAGGGACCTGGGCGCGAGGAAGCAGCGCATCCGGATCACCAAGAAAGGCCTGGATGCGCTGCGGGCCGAGTACCTAGAATATCAGAGGATATTCGAGCAGAGGGACCATCTGCTGATCCGGGGGGCCGTCTCCACCGGTATGGGCGAGGGGCAGTATTACGTCACCCAGCCTGGGTACCAGGAGCAGTTCAGGGACAAGCTGGGTTTTGTCCCCTTCGAGGGCACGCTGAACCTGAAGATGAGCCCACCCGACGTCGGCAAGCTGGACATCCTCAGGAAGAGCGAGGGCGTGGTGATCGACGGTTTCCAGCGCAATGGGCGGACGTTCGGCGACGTAAGGTGTTTCCCCGCCACCATCCAGAACATCGAGTGCGCCGTGATCCTGCCGTCCCGCTCGCATTACAGCGACATCATGGAGGTTCTCTGCAAGTACAACCTGCGGAGGACGCTGGGACTGGCGGACGGTGATATCGTGGAGATCCGCATCAGGGTAGAGTGATCAAAACCGCTTGCTCACGTGGTCCAGCACCGAGCGGAAGATCACCTGGCCATCCCCTCGTTCGTCCGGCCTGCCGCCCGTTCTCGTCCAATCGGGGTGCTGGTACCGGAACATCGCCCTCTCTGGATGAGGCATTAGGCCCATGACGTTGCCCTCTGGATTGCATATGCCCGCCAGATTGCTGACCGCTCCGTTGGGGCACCACGGGTAATCGCCATGATCCCCTTCCGGGGTCACATAGCGGAACACCACCTGGTCGTTGTCCTCCAGTCTCTGGACGAACTCTTGCTCGCGCTCGGCAGGGAAGCGGAGGTTCCCCTCGGCGTGGGCGCTGGGAAACATCACCACCTCTCCCCGGGGAAGGAGCGAGGTGAAAGCGCACCGCCCGTGGTTCTCATGCTTCAAGAAGGTGGGGCGGCACTCGAAGCGCCCTGACACGTTGGTGTACAGGGCGGCCTGTGGCTCCTCGCTCATGACCTCGTCGAAGGAAGGGAGCACTCCCAGCTCCACTAGGATCTGGAAGCCGTTGCAGACACCGAGCACCGGGCGTCCGGAGGAGATGAAGTTCTCCAGACCGGCCGCAAGATGGCTCTTTATGCGGGCGGCAAATATCGCCCCCGCTCGAACGTAGTCCCCGGCGGAGAAGCCTCCGGGGAGCATGAGCACATGGTAGTCGTCCAGGTCCCGCCGCAGCTCTTCCGGGCCTCTTCCGATCAGCTGCTTAAGGTGTACCTTCTCCGGCGAGGCCCCCAGGGTCTTGAAGGCCTCGTACGCCTCCTGCTCGCAGTTCGTCCCCTCAATGCGGAGAACACAGACCTTGATCTCATCGACATCCATAATATCACCCCAGGAGCCGCCACAGCGGCTCGGACCAAGCCTTCCTCATAGCCGGGACCTTAAGGTCAACGATGGTCTTGCGGCCATCCTTGATGGTCATCCTGCCTCTCCCCACGATGCCGATCTGGATGGCATGTCCGCCGGCGATGGATTCGAACTCGCCGCGCCTCGCGACGTCCACCTCGACGATGAACCTCGAGGCGCTCTCCGAGAACAACTTCGCCTCTGCGGGCAGGTCTCCCATTCCTGAGAGGTCGCCCTCAAAGCCCAGGTCCCCGCCCAGGCACATCTCCGCCAGGGTGACCGCCAGGCCGCCGTCGGCACAGTCATGGCAGCTCCGTATTAGGCCCCTGGACATCGCTTCCAGGAGCATGTCGGAGCGCCCTCCATAGCGGCGGTAGAGCGCAGAGGCGCCCATCTCTTCCCGGGTCTCGCCGATGATGTATACAGGATCGCCCTCGACCTTGAGATCGGTGGTGACGCACCTGCGGATATCGTCCACGATGCCTACTCCGAGCACCGTCGGGGTCGGCAGCGCCGGACCATTTGCTGTTTCATTGTAGAACGAGACGTTGCCGGACGGCACGGCGAGATTCAGGTCCCTTGCCATCTCGCCTATCCCGCGCACAGCCTCCTTGAACTCGAACAGACGCTCGGGCTTCTCCGGGTTGCCGAAGTTGAACGGATCTAGCGCGGTGAACCACGGGTTGACGCCCACCGCGATGGCCAGACCGCGGAACGATCCAGGCAGCGGCTTGAGCACCGTAGCATCCGCGGGACCGCGGTATCCGGGCTTTCCCTGCAGAGGCTTGATGATGGTCGAAGCGCGCACCTCGTGATCGTACTGTGATATCACCCAGTCCTTGCACGCGATATTGGGGTCGGCGAGCGTGGATAGGACCGCGGAGTTCAGTCCGTCCGGCAGTTGAGGTG
>JAKIXL010000187.1 GCA_022709105.1 Thermoplasmatota archaeon
TGCTGGGCGAGCCGGTGAAGACCACCGATACCCCTGAGGTCACCAATTGGGAATGCGTGCACTGCAAGGAGAAGGCCATCGCCGGCACCGTCAACATGACCTATATGGGAGTTACCAGGTCCGGGCCCGCGATCGTCTGCCCCAAGTGCGGCGATTCCTGGGTCGAGGAGTACCTGGCCACCAAGACCATCGCGGCAGCCGAGGGTCTCTTCGAGAAGAAGAAGGCATAAACCTATTATGGCCGCACCGCGGCCCCTTTCAACATTTTTCTTTTATGATGCAACATTGTGGCGCATGTGTTTTTCAGTAACACATAACTAATAATAAGCTATTGAAGTGGATAATCCGGTGACGATGATGATAGAGAAGCTAGGTGAGAGCAGCAGCCTGTGCCCGGAATGTTTGAAGGTCATCCCGGCGATAAAGTATGCCGAGAACGACAACGTGTACCTGGAAAAGACCTGTCCGGAGCACGGGAAGTACAAGGTGATCATCTGGAGAGGGGTCGCCGACTACAAGGCCATGGAGGCCTACGCCTGCGTTCCGTCCAAGCCGGAGAGGTATGCTATCAAGACCAAGGCCACCTGCCCGGTGGACTGCGGGCTCTGCGAGGACCACCGGCAGCACACATGCCTGGTTGTCCTGGAGGTCACCAACGATTGCAACCTCAAATGCCCCATTTGCTTCGCCTCGGCCAACGAGCGCTACCACTTCAATCCGACCTTGGACCAGATCAAGGGAATGTACCAAACGGCGCTGGACTATGTGGACCATCCAATATGCATTCAGCTAAGCGGGGGCGAACCGACGATCCGTGACGATCTGCCCGACATCCTCCGGATGGGCAAGGAGATGGGAATAGACTATATCGAGGTCAACACCAACGCTGTCCGCTTCTCCCAGGACATCGATTTCCTGCGCAAGTGCAAGGAGGCAGGTCTGGACTCCCTCTACTTCTCTTTCGACGGCTTGACCTCGGACGTGTACATGAAGACCTGCGGGAAGGACCTTCTGGCGGCCAAGCTGAAGGCGATAGAGAACTGCAAGGAGGTAGAGATGGGTGTTACCCTGGTCAGCGTGGTATCTCCCGATATAAACCTTCACCAGGTCGGGGACATCATCAACTTCGCCAAGAAGAACGTCCCCACCGTCAAGGGGATCCATTTCCAACCGCTCAGTTACTTCGGCCGGTTCCCTATAGTGCCCAAGGATGAGAACCGCACGGTCCTTCCCGATCTGTTGAAAGAGATCGAGAAGCAGACCAAGGGCGAGCTTCGTGTGGACAATTTCATTCCTACGTCGTGCACCAACGTCCACTGCGACGTGAAGTCTATGTCGGTGATCATGGAGGACGGCTCGCTGTTCCCGCTTACGCACAGGTCCATGGGCCCGCCCAAGGACACCTGCTGCATAGCGACCAAGACCCGGAAGGAGATCAGCGACCTATGGCGTTACATAGATGAAACACTGGGCACGGGCGGGGAGGAGGAAAAAGGCTCTTGGGACGAGTTCATCTCTAGAGCGAGGACGAACTATCTCACTATATCCAGCATGCCCTTCCAGGACGTCTGGACCGTGGACACCGACCGTCTTAGGGGTTGCTGCATCCACACCGTCACGCCGGATGGGAGGCTCATCCCCTTCTGCCTGTTCAACATCAACAGCTTGCACGGGAAGACGCTCTACCGCCATGAGATCCTAGAAAAGTACGCCAAATGGGGCTCGTCCTAGAGAGGACCCTGGCGGGGGATCCCGCCGTTCTTTTAAAAACCAGGAAGGGCCGCGCTCAGCGCGTGCCCTTCTTGCCTACGCTCTTGTTGTAGTTGGCAATGATGCCGTTCATGTAGTCGGCCAAGAGCTTCTGCCTCTGCCAGTCCTTGGTGATCGGACCTTCAAGAGGGAACTCCGTGTCGCAACGGAGGCACCTGGCGAGCTGGCAACCGAAGGCCCCCTTCCGGCATCCCTTGCAGGCGATGGCTCGGGACTGGAACAGCGAGAATTCGAGCCCGCAGTTGGGGCACTTGATCTTCTTCGTGGTCTTCAGGAGGGCCGGGGTGACTCCCGCCTGCTTCATATGCTCAGTTAGTACCATCTCATTGCCTCCGCATTCAACCTAATGAGGTATGCATATAAAGGTCTTTATGCCGGAACGGGAGCGCACCATTAGTCCAGCTCCTTATCCCGAGGCTCCATGGACGGAGGGAATACCGCCTGCCATCTCAAGAAAGGCCTATATGGATACGAGGCCACGCCCTCTGTGTTCCTCAGCCCGTCCATTAGATCATCGACCTTTGAACCGGGAAACGCCACGACGACCTCAAACTCCTGCACAAGGCCATAGGAGCGGTCCCCCATGCATGGCAGGTCCACCGTAACTGCGTCGAGCTCGACCGCCCTGGCTATCGCCGAGCACAGCGATGCCTGTCCGGTCATGTGCGATATGATCGGCTCGCCCTTGGGATAGGCGAAAGCAATGATAAGACGCAGGGCCTGGGCCGGGCTCATATACATGACTATAACGTCGGGTTCGAACGACACCAGGTCGAGCGGGGCCATGAGCACCCCCGCGTACCTCTTTCCCGAGTTGCCGAGCATATACATGTTCTCGTGAAGCCTCCTTGCGGCGTCCACGTCCTGGGTGTAGGGCAGGTTCAGATCGCCCTCCGAGAGCCGCTCCGGAGTGCGGACCAGGCCGAGGCAAGCCGCTCCCCAAATGCATTTGGTCCCCTGGTCGGACGCGCCCACTATGCCGTCGCCCCTGCCATGACGGGCGATGGCGGCCATGTGGCACGGGGTCGTGTCGGTGAGCAGCCGGGCCTCGTGATGATCGACCAGTTCCCTGGCCTTGACCAGCAGCTTGACCCCGACAGGGTAGGTGGGAAGGCAAAGCCTATCTCGGAGTTCCTCGGCTATCGCCTTCCAGCTCTTCGTGGACATCGGCCCGTCATTGCCTTGCCGCCTCATTAGGTTGTTGTTAGACGCGCCATTGAGGGGCGAGGGTTTATTTCCAGAAAGAGAGTGGGGGTCGCTGGTTATATATAATGGACATCCGGGGGAGGACCGGACCGGGAGGATGCACCATC
>JAKIXL010000188.1 GCA_022709105.1 Thermoplasmatota archaeon
GGGGAGGAGCATCGGCTCATGCTGAGGATATTCGAGAGGCCTGCGGTACGCGGCCTGTTCGGAGGGTCCGCCGATCTCACCGCCCTTAACCCCCAGGTCAACATCCTGGACCTCAGGGACGGAAAGGTCAAGATGAACGTTCGGGTATGGATCAGGGAGATCAACAAGCGGGACGAGATCATCTCTGGGTTCCTGGAGGCCCTGCGGTTCCGGTTCAAGGAGGAAGGCATTGTCCTTAAGGACCCCTGATGGCACTGGCCAGCGGTCTGACAGGTCCTCGATGGGCGTTCGAGGCTGTTCAACGAGGATGGGCTGAAGAGGCTTCATAGCCACCGGGTCCGCCTCGGCGGTAACGTTGCCATCCTCGATCTCCCGTGCCTGTTCTGCCAATAGATGTCCGATGCGTTGGTCGCAAGCGTGGAGGCCATGCCGCAGGAGGCATCGATCCGGCGCCCGAACCCTCCTCGGTGCCCGCCGCTCCCGTTCAGGGGTCCCTCCCATCCCACTGCACAACGGCTCTTTTCTCATCGGCCACGAGGGCCGCCGGGTTGGTGGGGCCGCTCCTTGTCCATCTCTCCGATGGCCCCGGCGGTCCTCACGGCCCCGTCGTTTTTCCCGTGGCCCGCTCACTGCTATGGATGCGAGGTCGCTGGCGCGCCGTCCCATCTTCCGATGACACCTCTTCAGGCATGAGCGCTCACTGCGGAGAGGCAGGCGCTTCAGGCGCTGGCGCCTCGGAAGAGGTTCCAGCATCCACTGAAGGCGAAACGGGCGGAGGGACCTCTGGAAGGCTGGCCGCCATAACAGTGTTGGCCGCTGGCGGCTCCGCCGATACCTCGAGCGCTATCCCTGGTCCAGTTGCCGGCGCGGGCATGGGCGGCGGCTCCGGGGCCGGCTCTTGCCGAGCCCCGCCGTGCGCCAACAGTTGCTTGGTGCGCAGCTCCTCCCTCATGACCAGGAGGAACAGCGGTATGGCCGCGAACTGGAGGACCATGGACGTCATTATCATGGAAGGTAAGGAGACATCGTAAAGCACTCCCATTACCACGCTTCCTAAGAACCACGAGAGGCCGAAGGCGGTGTTGTAGCATCCGAAGGCCATACCTCTTCTGCAGTGGGGGGATATGTCTGCCACCATTGCGCGCATGGCCGAGTCCTGAGCTCCGAAACCGACCCCGTACAGAAGCATTCCCGCGGTGACCGAGGCCATGTCCGAGGCGAACACCAGGGGGGCGAAGAAGGGTATTACCGCGGCCATGGCCACCAGGGGCATGATGCCGATCTTGTCGTACATCCTGCCGAACACCAGTGCGGCCAGCGCGTTAGTGGCCATCGACAGGGCATATAATATGGGTATCCAGCCCTGCGAGACAGTGGTCACGGTGCTTATATGGTACGAGATCATGGGAAAGTCCGCATAACCAGCGGCTATGAGGGCCCCCGCAATGAGGAAGATCCAATAGGTCCTGGAGAACTTCCTTTTCTTCTCCTTCACAGGGCAATGGTCCTTGATGTCCCCTGGATGGGGGTCGATCTTCCGGGCCTGGAACAGGACGACGACCGCCAAGGCGCAAGGCAGGAGCAAGATCTCGAAGCCCAGGCGATAGTCGCCGCCCAGGAGCATGACGGCCACTATGATGATCGGGCCGATCATGCCTCCCACGGACGAGAGCGCCTCCTGTACGCCGTAGCTCCATCCTCTGCCCACGGTCTTTCCTGCATGGGAGAGCATGGCGTCACGGGCAGGACTGCGAATGGCCCTCCCCACTCGCTCCAGCATCATGAGGACCACTGCCGCTTCCCAATCGCCGGCGAGGGCCAAGGCAGGGACCGCAATTATGTTGATCCCGTAACCGATGAACACGAATGTCCAATATTTGCCTGTCTCGTCCATTAGCCAGCCGAAGACGATGCGCAGGCTGAACCCTGCCAGCTCGGCCAGGCCGGACACTATCCCGACCACGGCCGCGCTAGCGCCCAAGATGGCCAGATAGGATCCCATGACGCTCTTGGTGCCTTCTATGGCCACATCGGCCAACAGGCTCACGATCCCGAGCATCATGACGAAAACGATGGCAACCGTCCGCTGCTTTCGCACGACGGCGTGCCCTCTGGCTCCTAGCCTGCCCATCCCATCCCTCCCATCCGCCTTGATGGCCCTAGACCATAAGAACGCCGCCAGGGCTGGAACGAGCCAACTGGACGGGCCCCATCCACGGACCATTGCCGAGTACCAAAGCTGGTATCCAGGATAGATGAGCGATGGAGTATATTAAATCGCTCAGGATAATAAGTCCGGCGAGCGTCAACAAGTCTAAAAACATAGGGCGGATATGGTAACGCGGATGATGGAGGACGAAGAGGTCAACCTTCTGGATATCGATCATGTCTTCTCCATACTTCAGTACCTAGATTCCAGGAGAGGGGAGGACGTCCTAGCCAGTGAACTGAGGGCGGTCATGCCGAACTATGGCCGGATGATGCTCATAGTTCGCCAGCTGGAGAGGAAGAACCTCATCGACATCAGAATGGAGACCAGGCCGCGTAAGCGCTACATCCTTTCACTGACCGACAAGGGACGGATCGTCGTGAAGAAACTTCTGGCACTGGACCGGCTGATCGCATCCTGGCAGTGATGCGGAAAGAAGGCCGGAGCTCCATTTATGGTCCCGTTGCGCCCCTCCGCTCCGGTGCCGTTCTGCACATGACGCCGCCGATGTCCCGGCGGCCCCCGTAACCGTCGGGAGCTGTGGTGGCCCGTGGTTCGGCAACGGACCTCGGATGGTCCAATGGCGTTCTTTCGGCCCCTCCCGCGGCGGGAACGACCGTCATGTTCCCGATCGGCCTCCGTGGGTTCGCCCCACGTTCACTCAAGACCCGGCTCCGATAGGCCATCCCGCGCGCCTCTATAGATAGAAAAACCACTTCGGGCCCGCTGATGACGAAGGTTATCCCGTCGTCGGGTCCCGTCATGTGCGAGCCAGCCTCCGGACCCGATGTTCAAGCGGAGACGATCGTAGTGACCATGGCGGGCACCCAATGCCCTCCAACCAT
>JAKIXL010000189.1:0-2784 GCA_022709105.1 Thermoplasmatota archaeon
CAGCCTGAAGCCGATCAGGAAAGGCACCGTGGTATCACTGCCCAGGAAGGAAGGCAGGTTGTTGTTCATCCCCGCGTCCCCTCTGACCCAGGTATCGTTGCCCACGTCGAGCCAGAGGTCCGTTGCCTTTAGCTCCGCTATCGATGCGTTCTTATTGGTCACGGCCATCACTGCGAGCACGGCGCTCCCGTTGCCCAACCTCAGGTCGATGGGCGAGCTGCCGTTCGCCGTTATGTTCCATGCCGCAAGGCTGGCAAAGCTCAGGTTTTCCGGAACGGTCAGACATCCCGACGGGGACCTCGCCGTCACCATGTCAGGCAGCGCTCCGCCGGCATCCTGGGAGACTATGCTGATGGAGAAAGGCACCGGGCCTTCGCTATAGCCCGCTGACCTCACCTCGCAGCCATTGGTCCGGAAGGCGAGCACCGGGAAGGCGGTCTCGTTCGGTCCGATGGTGATGTCCCGATCATTGAGGGCTTGAGCCCTTGAACCGTTGTCCAGAACGGCCATGAAGCCTGTTGCGTTCAGCGTGACGCCGCTGTCCCGATTGTTGGTGATCCCGACCTTCATCAGGAGATCGGGCTCCTCCGTAGTGTTGGAGGTCGCGTTCAGCTCCGCCCTCAGTTCGGAAAGTGCGGACGCGTTAGAACGCCCGGCCGCGGCAGATTGGACCTCGGCGCTGGTGATGGTGCCCGCGGGCCCCATCGGGCGGATGTCGTCCTGTCCCTCGCTGGTCACATCGGCGGTGTTCGGGCCGGAGCTGATTGACAATATCCCTCCGGCGGCGGCCGCGAGGATCGCGATGCCGATCACCGCGGCCAATATGGTGTTCCTTCTTTCCATTTCCATCACCCCTTGTTCCTGAAGGCGTTCGATGGCCGCCGGCTATCGGCGGCGCAGGACGACGTTCTGAGGCCTTTGAATATAAGCGTTGCCCGTGGCGGCGGTCTCCTTGGACGCGGTCCAGCATAGCGAGGATATGCTCGGACCGGCCCTCCAAGCGCCGGACCACTCTTTCGCCGGGCGCAACATCTAGTTCGAAAAGGATCCCGTGCACTAGGTCGCCGAGGTCTCCGCCTCCTGCATCGCCGGGACCGCTTGGAAGAAGACATGCCGTCCCCCCGCCGGATGCGGCCCCCCCTCCCTCGAACGCCCCCTCGCCATCCTGCGCCTTCGATACGTGGGCTCCTGAGTCCTTCCAAGGCCTGCACGGACAGTTCGCCGGATTGCCGTTGGGGCCATCGGTACCGCGCGATACGGATGTGGTTAAGAGCACCTGTCTCCGGATGAGCCGGGCCGATATCGATATCGTCTAATTCGCCGGCCTTGGGAAGGCGCTGCGCCGGAGGAAGGCCGCCGCCGGTTGGATAAGGTGCCCTATGTCCCGGCCGGTCCTCAGCGGGGATGTCATCTCCGAGGGGGACCATGGCCTGTTCAGGCCGGTCCGCCGGTTCGAAGCCAGGCTCCAAGGCCTGGAACGAACGTCCATTTGGGCCGTTGGATCACAGCGGGTGGCGGCAGGAATAGCACTCCCTGTCCCCGGCCTTGTTGTCCTCTCCGCAGTGCTTGCAGGGCACCAGGCTTTCCTTCCTCACCACCAGCCGGTCGCTTCCACACACTCGGCAGATGCTCTGATGGTCGTCGTTCTCGGCCAGGCATTTCATGCAGGTCCTCATGGGATATCGTTCTAAGGCCGAGGCTAATCTACTTTCTTCTCCGACCGTCTCAGCTTGTAGCCTATTCCCTGGAAGATCGCCACCACCGCGTCCCCCTGAAGCACCTGGACCTCGTACACTGAGGTCGTCCGGTTCTCCTCCACCTTCCTGGCCCTAGCTACAAGATCTCCCCGGCCCGGCCTCAGGTAAGTGATGCTGGCGCTGATGGCGACCTGAGGTTCCCCTCGGGAGTTGGCCGCAAGGGCGAAGGCCTGGTCGGCGAGGGAGAAGATCGCGCCTCCGTGGGCCATCCCCAGAGCGTTGGTGAGGCCGCTCACCGGCATCCTTACAACGGCCTCGTTCTCCCCTACGGACACTGTCTCGATCCCCAAGCGTAGAGCGAAGGGGGCGGCCTTCATCTCCTCCATTCTCGCCCTGAGGTCCGCCGGCAGTTCCCTTTTCATCTCGCCTTCCATTAATGCGGCGATGCGAGATTAATCTTGGGACGGGCCGAGGCCTCCGCGGGACGAGCTGAGCATGTTGGAGGAGGAGGCCTGCGCCTCTTTCATGTTCGGTCCGCTCATTCCTCCCAGGTCCTTGGTTCCAGCAGGTCGGTCGCCTGCAGCATGTTCATGCAGACCTCTATGAGGGCGATCAATTCGCGCCTCACCTCCACTCTCTGCAGCGACGTGAGGACCAGTGCCGCGCCTTGGAGCCGGACCTTGTTGAGGGCCCGGTCCAGCCTTTCCTCCTGCTCCCTGAGGCGCCGCTTGAGGTGAAAGACGTCCATGACCTGGTCTCCCGTGCACCAGTCATCGCCCTCGTCCAGTTCGCTCTCCAGCAGGAGCGCGAGGTCGATGATGCACTCACGAGGCGGGCGCAGTTCATCCTGCATGATGCTTACTGGGCATAGAGGTGCATATCCTTTTCGCCGGCGACATTAGATTCCAAGAAGAATCTGGTCGATGAAAAGAATAAGAACAAGGAGAACGATTGTTAATACAGGGATGGTGGAACTGACATGAGCTCAAAGAAGCACTGCTCGTTCGGAGCATGGACCATCAAGGCGGGAAGAGAGGACGAGTTCAGGTCGACCTGGAGCGACCTGGTCCAATGGACGGCGGAGGCG
>JAKIXL010000189.1:2794-3044 GCA_022709105.1 Thermoplasmatota archaeon
TGGGCGCCTCGGAAGGCGTCCTTGTTCAGGATTCCGACGATCCAAGGCTGTTCTACAGCTTCATGCCGTTCGAGAGCATGGAGGCCATAGAGAAGTGGAGATCGGACATCATGTTCAAACGGTTCATGATGCGCATGAGGGCCTACTGCGAGGCGTGCCGCCCGTCGGCGGGGCTTATGGTCGAGAACGTCCTGGCCGGGCCCCCGTCCTAGGGGAACTCTATCTCCTCGCTCTCATCCGCTCCGACGTC
>JAKIXL010000018.1 GCA_022709105.1 Thermoplasmatota archaeon
TGGCCTTAGTATATGAGGGAGCCCAGCGATAGTGGAAGTCCACCACGTCCGGATCTAAGCCCTCAAGGGCCTCCAGCACTCCAGGGGTGGTCACGTAGGGCGGGTTGTAGCTCCCGTAGAACTTGGAGGGGAGACGTATGATGCGGTAGCCGTCCCGCTCCTCCTCGGCCGGAGTGTCGGCCAGCCTTGAGGTCAGGACGATCATCTCATGCTTGTCCGAGAGCCTCTTGGCCACCTCATGGAGCCGGTACTCGATGCCTCCCATGTAAGGGTAGTGGTACGGATTAAGCAGAACGATTCGCATTCTCACATTTCCTCTTGCGTATGAAGGAGGCCACAAAACTGGCGATCAATATGGCGACGATCATGGCCAGGGTAGCGGCCTGGGCCGTCCCCTGGGAGAAGTAGGCCAGGAAGAAGCCGCTCAGCAGGAGGATTATGCCGTACTTCAGCACGCCTCCGATAACGACATAGGCCATGCATCTCCTGAGGTTCCAGCGGGAAAGGGCGATGAAGCCTCCCAGGAACGGCAATATGGGCGCGATGCGGTTCAGCAGGATCATCCGCTCGTCAGGGACCAGAAGGAAGCATCTATATCTCTCGACCGCCCGGCTGATCTTGGCCCGGTACTCGCCCAGCTTGGCCCTTTTTATAACAAGGTACAGGGTCAGGACGCCTACTATCTCTGCGACGGCGATGGTGAGGAGCATGATGGCGCCGTACAGGACCATCCAATCACCGCTCCCGCTGCTCTGGGCCAGGAAGACCAGCACGACGAATAGCTCAGGGAGAGTAGGGATTATGATGGCGTCGATGTAGAACAGCAGGAAGATGAACGCTAGCCCTCCCCAAGGGCCAAGAGGTTCGAAAAGTCCCCAAAGGGTCGACCCCACGTCGCTCATTCGGTGAAGTAACGCGTCCGGGTTAGAATACCTTTCCCTCCAGGACCATCCTCTTTCTTTCGATGGAATACTCGTACAGCTCAAGCAGCTTCTCCACACTCAGCTGCACCGAGTAGCCTAGGGCATACCGCCTTGCGCTCCACCTCATCTGTTCGGACCGGTCCAGCACGCACCTCATGGCCTCGGCGCAGGAGTCAGGGTCGTCCTCGAACACATATCCGTTCTCACCCTTCCGAATGAGCTCCTTCACCGCCCGATAGTTGATCCCGGCAACAGGCTTCCCGCTGGCCATGGCCTCCAGGCCGACCAGGCCCTGCGTTTCGAACTTCGACGCGATGACCGTGGCATCGCAGGCCGCATAGACCTGGGGCAGCTCCTCGTCAGGGATGAACCCGGTGAAGACCACCCTCCCGTCAAGACCCCGGTCCCTGACCGCCTCTTGGTAATGTTTCTTGGCCGGCCCATCACCAACGATCAGCAGCCGGACCATGGGGTCCTTCCTCAACAGCTTCGAGAAGCCTTCTATGACCAGGTCCAGGTTCTTTTCCATGGCCACCCTCCCGACATGCAGCAGTACCTTCTCCCCGTCCAGACCATACCGGCGCCGCACAGCTGAGCCATCGTTCTCTGGGTGGAAGCGTTCGCAGTCAACGCCAGTAGGGATCACCTCCACCCGATGCATAGCTGGCGCATAGGTAAGCAGCTCGGACTTGATGGCCGCGGTCGGGGCCACGACCGAGTCCGCTCTCTCAAGGAGCTGCTTCAGGTAGATCCAGAACAAGCGATTGGTCATCCACTCGGGGATGGGCAATGGAGCGTAGTACTTGGCGGCGTCGGTGATCATGGTATGGAACGAAACGACCACAGGAAGTTTCATCGTCCTTGCGGCGAACATGGAGCGAACGCCCATGAACAGCAGCCCGTGCGTGTGGATCACATCGATGTCCAGGTCGTTCAGGATCTCGCACTTGTTGGTCGGGAAGGGGGAGAAGCTGTAGCCGGGATAGCGCTTGTAGGTCAGAGATCGGAAATAGTAGACGTCGTCCACCCGGTAGCCGTTGCAGGGCTCAGGAGCGAAGATGAACACCTCATGGCCAAGCCGCTCGAGCTGGGCCTTGGTCGTGAGGATGGAGTTGACCACCCCGTCCCTCGCAGGGAGGAAACTGTCGGTGAACATCGCTACGCGCATGCCTATCCTCTGCCCAGGGCCACCATTAGCTTGCCCAGTAGCTCCTCGGGCGTGCGGGCGAAGAGCCAAACGGCCGCTTCTCGCCCCCCTCCACCCCTGTCGATCACAACATCTGGGACGAAGCCCAGATGGACCAATGCGCTTTCTGCACCGGTCCCGGCCACAGATGGCGGGCGTCGGCCAGCCCTCACCACCCTGGACGTCAGGTCCGAGGCCCTGATCGCTCTGGCACGCTCGTCCGTAAGCCTCACCTTCGCACCCGCCCTCATCCTACCGTCCAGGCACACGGCCGCCAGGGCCGAACGGTTCGAGGCTTCGGAGGCGCCGAAGGACCCGCATCCCACGCCGCCCTTCTCGGAGGGCATGACCGCCACGGAGCCTACGTCCTTCGCGCTCTCCGCCCCGGGAAGAGCGAAGTAGATCTCCAGCGTTTCCGGGGAGGAAAGGCGCTCGAGAGCGCTCTCCACCTTGAGCGCCGTGTTCCGCAGCCGGGACAACACCTCATATCTCTGGGCGTCGCGGAGCTTTGCGCCAAGCGGCTCCACCAACGGCACTCCCCGACCGATGACGTAACGGGCGGAGATCGACTCGTCAATGGCCGTTCTGGCCATCAGAGCGCTCTCCCATATCCCATGCCCCTTGGCCAGGTTTGCGGCCAGATAAGAGGATAGGATGCATCCTCCTCCGTGGCCGCGCACGTTCACCCGAGGAAAGCTCATGGAGAGGAACTTACCATCGTGGAACAGTGTGTCGGTGCAGTCATTGGTCTCCATGTGCCCGCCCTTGAGGAGCACCGCTTCCGCCCCCATGCCAGCAAGCTCGCGGCAGGCCCGCCGGACGTCTGTCTGATCATCGATCCTGTATCCTACCAGGGCCTCCGCCTCCGGAACATTGGGAGTGAGCATGGTCGCCATGGGCAAGATGCGGTCCCTCAGCGCGCCGATCAGATCATCGCGGTTCAGCGCGTCCCCGACCCCAGCGACCATGACCGGGTCGACGACCAGTGGGAATTTTTCGCCGTCAAGTCGGTCAGCGACCGCCGAGGCTATTCCCGCCGAGAACAGCATCCCGGTCTTGGCAGCGGACACATGGACGTCCTCCAGCACGGCATCGAGCTGGGCCACAACCTCCTCCGCCGGGAGGGGGAATATTCCAGATACTCGGGTGGTGTTCTGCGCCGTGACCGCGGTCAAGGCCACTGCGGCGTGGACCCCCTGGGAGGCCATTGCCCTGATGTCCGCCTGGATGCCCGCCCCTCCTATCGAATCCGAGCCAGCGATGGTAAGCGCGACGAGCATACAACAGAAAATCACTTGCCCGATATATACTCCTGCTTCGGGCATCCCCCCCATCCCTTCGGGTCCGGCATGGCCGCTTGGAGATAAAGTATAAATATATATCCCCCCTTCAAAAATGTTCAATGAAGGCGACCAGCGGTCATTTCGTCTTTGAAGAGAGCTTCCAATATAGCGATCTGGCTGAAATTTTTCCCGAGATCCTGACAACCTTCCTCGAAGAGACCGACCAGATGCCGGACGATAATGATGTCCTGCAGATGTTCATCTATCTTAACCAGCAGGCGCTGCGCAAGAACCAGAAACCTGAGGGGTACAACCGAAAGGGGCGCATGCGGCTCATCTTTCCGCTGGGTAGCCGACAGTTCTACTTGAAGTCCAACATCGCCGGGAGCGAGGTCGTCAGGCTGAGCGAGAGGGTCAGCAAGATACTCACCAAGGCTGGCGTCAAGCACACCCTTCAGTGGAACGCCCTAGGTCCCAAGGACTAGAGCCGGCGGCAATGGACGGTCAGGCGACCAGAACGGAACATGGGCACACAGGCAGTTCCAAATCGCCAACATCACGTGCAAAGCAGGAGACCTGACCTTTTCAACCTTGGCTCGGCCCCTGCTCCATGAGGGACCTGAACGCCTTCTCCGTCCTCGAGCGCTCGCGGTCGATGAAATCGCCCTGCCTGCGAAGCACTGACATTGCCTGGCTCAGTTGCATTGGGGTGACCTCTGGAGAGGTCCCCCCGATCGAGGTCCGCCGGGCCACGCACCGCTCCATCGGAAGAACGGAGTACACGTCCTCCTCGATCAGGTCGCAGAATCCCCGCAGCTCATCAAGCTCCAGCTCCTCTAGCCGCTTCCCGAGCTCGATGGCATGCCGGACCGCCGCCCCGACCACCTCGTGGGCCCTGCGGAAGGGCAGCCCCCTCATCGCCAGGTAGTCCGCCAGGTCGGTCGCGTTGAGGAAACCCTCCCGGCAGGCGGCGAGCATGCGCTCCTTATTGAAAACCATGGTCGCCACCATGGCCGCGGCCATGTTGAGGCAGGGGACCAGGCGATCATAGGTGGAAAACACCGCGGGCTTATCCTCCTGCAGGTCGCGGTTGTAGGCGGTGGGCAAGCCTTTCATCGTTGACAGTACATTGACCAGGTCCCCAATGGCCGCGCCTGTCCGGCCGCGGACCAATTCGGCCACGTCCGGGTTCTTCTTCTGGGGCATTATGCTGCTGCCGGTGGAATAGGCATCGGCCATGACCAGGAACCCGAACTCGGAGGACGACCAGTAGACAAGTTCCTCGCACAGCGAGGATAGGTGCACGGCGATCAGGGCGGCGGCGAAAAGGTACTCCGCCACGAAATCGCGGTCGGACACGCCGTCGATGGAGTTCGGGCACGGAGCCTCGAACCCCAGCAGGCTTGAGGTGTACAACCGGTCGATCCTGTACGTGGTCCCTGCCAGCGCGGCGGAGCCGAGCGGCGAGATGTTCACCCGGCGGTAGGAGTCCATCAATCTCTCGGAGTCCCTCTGCAGGCGGAAGAAGTGGGCCATCAACCAATGCCCGACCGTCACCGGCTGGGCATGTTGGACGTGGGTGAAGCCGGGGAGAATGATGTCCAGGCTGTCGCTGGCCCTATCCATGATCGCCCTCTGCAGAGACCTAAGAGCCTCCATCGTGTCCAGGGTCGCGTCACGCATGAACATGCGGAGGTCGGTGACCACCTGGTCGTTCCTGCTCCGGGCGGTGTGCAGGCGGGCGCCTGCTTCTCCGATCATATCGGTGAGCAGGAACTCGATGTTGGAATGAATGTCCTCCAGCCGCTCCTGCACCGGGAGGCGGTCCTCCTCGATCATCGCCATTATCTCTCGCAGCCCCTGCTGGATGGTCTCACTGTCCTCTGATGATATTATCCCCTGGCGGCCCAACATTCGCGCATGGGCCATCGAGCCCAGCACATCGTAGCGCGCCAGGCGGCGGTCCACCGTCAAGGATGATGTGAACGCCAGCGTGCTCTCCGCCGCCGCTTCGCTGAACCTCCCGGACCAAAGCGTTCTCTTCTCTCCGTTCATGGCCGTTCCTCACGCTCTATAACGCTGCCACTTCCAACCGTCTCTCGGTTAAAAAAAGGGATGGTTGAAAGGGGTTTTGCCGCGCCCTACTTGGCGCGTTTCCTCTGGACCTTCTTGGGCGCGACCTTCTCCGGCGCCTGGTCCACAACCTTCATCTTGGACCTGTGAGCGCTCGCCACCGTGCGCAGCGGCAGGCCCCAAACATAGATGAAGCCCTTGGCCGAGGTGTGGTCGAACTCATCTCCCTTGGCGTAGGTGGCGAGACCCTCGTTGTACAGCGAGTACGGCGATTCGCGGCCGACCACGTCCACATTCCCTTTGTACAGCTTCATCGTGACCATGCCGGTGACGAACTTCTGCGTGCTCTCCACGAACGCGTCCAATGCCTCCCTGAGAGGGGAGAACCACAGGCCGTCGTAGGCCAGTTCGGAAAAGCGCTGCTCGATCCCCCTCTTGTAGGAAAGCACGTCCTTCGTCAGGACCATGCTCTCAAGGGCCTGGTGCGCCTTGATGAGCGTAACCGCCGCCGGACACTCATAGGTCTCACGGGACTTGATGCCGACCAAGCGGTCCTCGATATGGTCGATGCGTCCAACGCCGTTCTCCCCCGCGAGCTTGTTGAGCCTCATGATAAGTTCCACCGGGGGAAGCCTGCGGCCGTCGATGGACACAGGCACACCCTTCTCGAAGGCGATGTCCACGTAGGTCGGCCTGTCAGGGGCCTTTTGCGGAGACACCGTCCACTCGCGAGAGTCCTCAGGAGGCTCCTTGGAGGCGTCCTCGAGCACCCCGCACTCGCAGCTGCGTCCCCACAGGTTCTCGTCCGTAGAGTAGGGGCACGCCTTCTTGACCGGCACGGGGATCCCGTTCTTCTTTGCGTAGTCGATCTCTTCCTCACGGGTCATGACCCACTCCCGCATCGGCGCGATGATCCCGAGGTTGGGAGCGAGGGCGGCGATGCTTACATCGAACCTTACCTGGTCATTCCCCTTGGCGGTGCACCCATGGGCGATGAACTCCGCTCCCTCCTTGCGGGCCACGTCCACCAGCAGCTTGGCGATGAGCGGCCTGGCTATTGCGGTGGACAGCGGATAGATGCCCTGATACAGGGCGTTGGCCTTGAGCGACGGCCAGACGTAGTTCTCGGCGAACTCCTCCCGGGCGTCGATGGCGTAGGCGGCCACCGCCCCGATGGACTTGGCGCGGTCGATGTTCTTCTCCATGTCCCCGGGCTGGCCCACGTCTATGGAGACGGCCACCACGTCGAGGTCATAATTGTCTTGGAGCCAGCGAATGGCCACCGACGTGTCCAGTCCGCCGGAGTACGCTAGGACGACCTTCTTCCTGCCTGACCTGGGGGCGCTGTCCTTCTTCTTCCTGCTTACCATTACTATCGGGCCGTCCACCAGGCCTTGATTATATAGGGCTTATGAACGAACTCCGACAAACGGCCCCCTTGGAGTCTCTTGCCGGACAATCAGGAAAGATGGCCAGCCAGATAGTCCCTCTAGCAACAGCTGGGAACGCTATTGTCGCATTTGGGTCATCATCCTTAATATCCTGACCTTTTTATCAACGGCCCTAAAACGTTGCGAATGGGTAACTGGAATGGTTAAGGCGGCCGTGGTAGGAGGCTCCGGGTACACCGGGAGCGAGCTCGGGCGGATTCTTTCTCGCCACCCAGAGATATCTCTGGAAGTAATGACATCTAGGCAGAACGCGGGCATCCCGGTCCACCGGGCGTTGCCGTCCCTCAAAGGCTTCGTGGACCTGGCCTTCGAGGCTCAGCTGAGCGAGGACGCGGACATCGACCTCGCGTTCCTGGCCACGCCCCACGGAGCTTCCATGGAGATCGCCCCCGGACTTCTATCCAGGGGGATCAAGGTCATCGACCTCAGCGGCGACTACCGGCTGCGCGATCCCGCTGTCTATGAGAAGTGGTACGGGCAATCCCACAAGGACCTGGACGGCCTGGAGCGGGCGGTGTATGGAATGACCGAGATCTACCGCGACGCCGTGGCCCGCGCCGATCTTGTGGCCAACCCTGGCTGCTATCCGACCTGCTCGGTCCTTTCCCTGGCTCCGCTGATGGCCTCTGGGCTTGTGGATGGCAAGGTCATAATCGACGCCAAGAGCGGGACCTCGGGAGCAGGGGCCGAGCCGAGCAAGGCCACCCACCATCCCGCCTGCGGCGCTTCCATCACTCCGTACAAGGTGGTTGGCCACCGCCACACGCCGGAGATCAAGATGGTCCTCGATGCGGTCTCCGACGCTGGCAACGTAGTGGTGTTCACGCCGCACCTTCTCCCCATAGTGCGGGGAATGCTCACGACCAGCTATGTCACATTGAAAAAGGATAAGAACAAGGACGAATTGCAGGCGCTCTACGATGCGTACTACGCCGGGCGGAGGTTCGTCCGGCAGGCGTCCGTGCCCTCGATACCTTCCACGGTAGGCTCGAACTTCATAGAGGTCGGCCTCGAGAGGGCGGAAGCCGGCACGGTCGTGGCAATGGGATCGCTGGACAACCTGGTGAAGGGAGCGGCCGGCCAGGCGGTCCAGAACGCGAACGTGATGTTCAAAATGGACGAGACCGTCGGTCTCGATTTCCCCGGACTAGGAGTGTAGGAGATGAACACCATCGACGGCGGGGTCACGACCCCCAAGGGCTTCAAGGCGACAGGCATTCACTGCGGCATAAAGAAAGAGAGGCTGGACCTGGCGATGATATTCTCGGAAAGGCCGGCCATCGCCGCCTGCGCCTATACGCAGAACAAGATGAGGGCCGCTCCTGTGGAGCTAATGATACAGCGGCACAGCGGGAAGCTGCAGGCGTTCATCGTGAACAGCGGCAATGCCAATGCCATCACCGGTCCCCAGGGCATGAGGGACGCTGTCGCAATGTCAGAGACCGCCGCCAAGGTCCTGGGCCTCGATCCGGCCCTTGTGGGGGTCGCGTCCACCGGTGTGATCGGCCGTTTCCTGCCGATGGACAAGCTGGTCTCGGGGATCGAGCGCATAGCCGGCGAGCTGGGAACAGGACGGGAGCATGACCACCGGGCCAACATGGCAATACTCACCACAGACAAGACGATCAAGGAGGCCGCCTGCCAGGTCACCCTCAAGGACGGGACCGTGGTCACCATCGCAGGGATGGCCAAGGGCTCCGGGATGATCTCGCCGTCCATGAAGACCAAGCACGCCACCACCCTCAGCTTCGTCACCTCCGACGCTGTGCTCACCAAGGCCCCGGAGTGGAAGTGGCAGGAATGCATCAACAAGAGCTTCAACATGATCAATGTCGACGGGGACCAGAGCACCAACGACATATCGGTGTTCATGGCCAACGGCGCCGCCGGCGGCAAGCCGGTCGATGATAACCCGGAGTACTGGAGCGGCGTGCTGTACGTGCTTCAATCCCTCGCCAAGCAAGTAGTGCTGGACGGCGAGGGTGCTACCAAGCTCATCGAGCTCAAGGTCACCGGGGCCAAGAACGACCGCGAGGCGCGGGCCGCCGGGCGGTGGATCATATCCTCCAGCTTGGTGAAGACCGCCATATTCGGGGCCGACCCCAACTTCGGCCGGGTGCTCGCGGCCCTCGGCAATTCGGGCAGCGAGTTCGACATCAACAAGCTTCGACTTACCATCGGGAGCCACGGAGAGGAGGTCGTCCTTTTCGAGGGCGGCGTGCCCCAGGTGAAGCCGTGTTCGGAAACCGAGGTCAAGGCCCGCAAGCTGCTGTCCGACCACAACATATCCATGAACCTCGAGCTCGGCGTGGGGAACGGCAAGGCCGAGGCATGGGGCTGCGACCTCACCTATGAGTACGTGAAGATCAACGCCGAGTACACCACCTAGGGATGCTGATGGTGTCGAATCGAGGACCGGAGCGCCGCGTGCTCATCAAGTTCGGCGGCAACGCCCTCAGCGGAGAGGGCGACCTGGAGCGGTTCGGCGAGGACCTGGCCTCGCTGATAGCGGCAGGCATACGCCCGGTGCTGGTGCATGGGGGCGGGCCGGAGATATCGGAGGAGATGGAAAGGCGCGGCCTCAGGGTTGAGAAGATCTCCGGGCTACGGGTCACCGACGCCGCGGCGCTTGAGGTGGCGGACGAGGTGCTCGCGCGGATCAACTCCCGCATCGTCTCCGCTCTCGCCCGCGAAGGCGTTGCTGCGGTGGGGCTGTCCGGCTGCGACGCCGCGGTGATCGCGTCGAAGATGCCTTCGGTGACGGTCGCGGGCGAAGGCGGCAAGGAGACCTCGGTGGACCTAGGACGTGTCGGAGACGTGTCGGGGGTGGACCCAAAGCGCTTGGAGGCCCTGATGTCCGAAGGAAAGGTCCCGGTGATATATCCCATCTGTGCATCCCCTGACGGGACCAGGTACAACGTCAACGCCGACACGGTGGCCGCCCACGTCGCCAGGGCCGCGGGGGCTCCGGAGATGGTCCTGGTCACCGACGTTCCCGGGATCCTTAAGGACGGACAGGTGGTCCGCTCGATCACGCTGAGAAGGATCGACGAGCTCATCGCCGACGGTACGATCACAGGCGGGATGGTCCCCAAGGTGGAAGCATGCCGCACCGCTCTGCTCAATGGAGCGAGGACAGTGTACATGCTGAACGGAAAGGAGCCGCGCTCCCTGGTCAGGAAACTGCTGAGGGAGGAGGACGTCGGAACAAAGATAACGGCGGGTTGAACCATGGACATAGACAAGGTGAGGGAGCTGGACCACAGGTTCCTGTTCCAGAACTACGGACGGCAGGACCTTTGCTTCGAGCGCGGCGAGAAAGAGTTCCTTTATGATCTATCCGGACGGAGGTACATCGACCTGGTGGCCGGGATCGCGGTGAACTCGCTTGGCCACTCGCACCCCGATATCGTCAGCACCATATGCCGTCAGGCCGGGCGCCTGATGCACGTGTCCAACCTGTACCTGGTGAGGGAGCAGGCCCTGGCCGCCGAGGCTCTGGCCGGAGTGGCACCCGCCCCCCTGGAGAAGGCGCTGTTCTGCAACAGCGGGGCCGAGGCGAACGAGGGCGCCCTCAAGCTGGCGGTGAAGGCCACTGGACGCGGCCGCGTGGTATCGACGAAGAACTCCTTCCACGGCCGGACGTCGGTCACCCTTTCGGCCACGGGGCAGCCAAAATATCAATCAGGGTTCGAGCCGCTTCTGCCCAAGGTGTTCGACTTCATCGATTACAACAGCCCGGAGCAGCTCAAGTCCGCAGTCACCAGGAACACCGCGGCGGTGATCCTCGAGCCCATTCAGGGAGAGGGCGGAGTGGTCCCGGCGAGCGAGGAGTTCATACGCGCCGCCCGGGACCTTTGCGACGAGCGCGGCGCGCTGCTCATCGTCGATGAGGTGCAGACCGGCATGGGCCGCACTGGGAAATGGTTCGGCTTCCAGCACTACGGCGTAGTCCCGGACATCGTTACCCTGGCCAAAGCACTGGGTAACGGCATGCCCATCGGGGCCTTGCTAAGTACCCCGGAGATCGCCGCCTCGTTCAAGCCCGGGAGCCATGGCACAACCTTCGGCGGGAACCCTCTGGCAGCAGCGGTTGCCAGGACGGTCATAGAGGTCATGAGGCGCGACAAGCTGGTGGAGCGGTCCGCCGAGCTGGGCAGCAGGTGGTCCCAGGAACTGAGATCGTTGGCCGTCCACGGTGGGGCTATTAAGGACGTGAGAGGCCGGGGGCTGATGATAGGAATGGAGATGGGCGACGAGGCCAAGAGGTTCCAGGAGGCCGCTCTCGAGAGCGGGATACTGGTCAACGTTTGCGGAGGGCGGGTGGTCCGCATGGTCCCTCCGCTCATCGTCAGCGAGCCGTCGGTGAGGGAGCTCAACTCGACCCTCAAGAGGTTCTTGGAAGCGTGAGATGGGCGTGCCCTCTGCCCTTGCCATCCTCGGCTGGACATATCTGCTGGTGAACTCGGCCTCCTTCGTCGCATACTACATCGATAAGAGGGCGGCTAGAAGGAAAAGGCGCCGCATACCGGAGAGAACGCTCCTTCTCCTCGCCCTGGCCGCGCCGTTCGGCGCCGCTACGGCCATGCGCGCCTTCCGCCATAAGACGAGGAAGGCAAGGTTCTATCTGGTGTACGCTTTCTTGGCGCTGCACGCCGCGCTCATTGCCTATGTGCTCATGCCTGCGGGCAAACTGTGAACGGCGGTCCCGAACCATCTGGGCCAGTCGTGTTCAGATCTCTGCCGCCTGCCCCTCGCCGGGAGCGTGGACCTCATGGGCCGTTGCAAAGCGGACCCTCTTGATGAAGGCCAAGGCCTCGCGGTAACTGGCAGGCCGGGGCACCTTCATGTCCATCGGCATCTTGCCGGCCGCTGCGGGGTTTTCGTCAGCGAACGAGGAGGTGAAGGTTATGAAGGGAACGGCCTCCATGTCCGGATCGCTCCGCACGGTCAGGAGGAGTTCGCTGCCGCTCATGCCAGGCATGCGCTCCTCGCATAGGATCAGGCCAGGCCGGAAACCGGCGTTCATTACCGAGATCGCGGCGTGACCTCCATTTACATGGAAAAGCTCGATGCCCGGGTCCACGTCCCGAAATGACCCTATCATGAACCTGGCGAAGGCAAGATCGTCCTCTACCAGTAATATGCTCTTGACGCTCACGGCCCCTTCAACCCACCCAGGCTATAGATATATCTAAGTCACAGAATATTTGAACATGATAACGACAGGAGTTGGCGGCCAGAGGGGCCTGGTCCATCGGCGGTGAGACGTTCGTTCCCGTCCGCCCCTCACATAAAAAAAATCCGAAGAGGAGGGAAACGCGCCTAGCGGCGTGTTCGCGTATCTCATGGAAGAACGGAACCTGGAAACGAACCTCCATTAGGGCTCGCAGATATGGGCGTACCGTGATGTTCAAGGTCCTTCTCGCTCAAAATTATTATAGTCTACTCTGCTATTGGCTCGATTCCATGAAGAAGGAAATGCCTAGGGAGAGCATCGCCGAGCGCACTCGCGCCTATATCGATGCCCATCCGAGCATAAAGGACTGCATTTCCAAGGACCTCATCAATTATTCGTCCTTAGCCAGGCTGATCATGAGGGACCTCTCCATCGCTAACGAGGAGGCAGTCATGATCGCCTGCCGCCGTTACGCTGTCAAACTGGGACGGCAGGACCACGAGAAGGAGATCCTGAGGGTCCTCCGCAACTCCCGCCTGGAGCTGAAGACCAAGATCGCCATCATCACGGCCAAGAACGACTGGACGGTCCTTCACCGTCTGGAATCGGTCCTGAAGAAGCTGTTCAACGACAAATCGATCATGCAGGTCATCCAGGGCACCCATGCCATCACCATCATCGCCGACGAGAAGCTCAAGAACGAGGTCGTGAGCGCGGTGGGACAGGAGAACGTGGTCAAGATCCGCATGGGACTGGTGGAGATATCTGTAAGGTCGCCCGAGCGCATAGCCGAGACCAGCGGCGTTTTCGCGTTCCTCGCGAACAATCTCGCGGACGGCGGGATAAACGTCCTTGAATCGGTGAGCGTGTTCACGGACACCATCTTTATCGTCAGCGAGGACGACATGATGCAGGCATATGCCATCCTCTCAAAGTGCATCGAGTCGGCGGAGAGGATGGAGGCCGAGGACTGAGAAAAAGAGCCATCCTGCCCACCTCAGGTCATGGAACGGGTAAAAGCGCCAATTGCGCCTAAGCCGGCCGATCGATGCGATCATGCTCAAGCGTTCGTTCTCCTTCCGTTGTTCACCGCAGGCGGCAGAATGGGGCCCACTGCCGAGCTGTTGCCGGTGCTGTTCTCAAGGGGTTCGGGTACAGGGGGAGGCTCAGGTTCCGGCTCGGGGTCCGGCGGGGCCACAACTGTTGACCGCACCTCCAGGATGTCATAGGTGACCACGGTAAGCTCGTCGCCGCTTCTCCGGTCCTCGGCCCAGCTGGTCAGGGTATAGTTGCCTGATGAACCGAACATAAGCTGGAAGCTGGTGGTCCAGCTGACGGACTCAGGATCAGCGCTCCCTGTCAGGGGGGTCCTTGTATTTATCAACGCGACCAGCTTGTCCCCCTTCAGTGAGAAGGATGGGAACGAATACCCGCTTCCAGCGCTGACCCTTATGGTAACGTCCGATACCTTGATGCCCTTTCTTTCGATGGCCAAGTACAGGCCGATAGGTTCCGACCAGCCACCCGTACCAGTGGCCATATTGGTTATGGAGAAGTCGCTCCACTGGCCTTCGGTGATGTTCGACGGGACGCTCATGGACTGGGTCACGCTGACCGAGGTTTGCACGGGCTTCTCGACGTTAAGCGAGATCTTCGCCATAGGGCTGACCGAAGTGTAATTGCTCGGGTCGATGTCGGAGACGCGGGAAGATGAGGCCATCCATATGCCGAGCGTATATTTGCCGCCCTCTTTGAAAGTGAGCGACATGGAGGCCGACTGGTCCAGAAAGACCGCTCCGGGACCCTGAACGAAACGGGGGCCGACGCCAACGATGGCGCCCCCGGAACCCGTGTACCAGGCCACCGAGCTCGACCCGTCACCGTACTTGAGCTCCGCCACATCCTTTGCGCCGCCAGCGCCCTCTAGTCGGAATATCCAGGCGAAGATGCCTCCCTTTCCGGTGGTCTTCTCTATCGAAGTGGAGTATACTGTGAAGGGGACCGCTTGGTTGGCCTTCAGGCCAAAACCCGATAGGGTAGTGGTGGGGGCATGGAAGATCGCCTCTCCCGAAGGCATGTCGGAGTTCCAACCATCCTTGCCGCCGGCGTTGCCATGGCTGATGAACTCGGGCGCGACCACCGTTGCCAGGACGAAGATGCCAATGAGGCCTATCGCCATGATCCAAAGATTACCATAGCCCTTGCTAGCCATCTGTGTCCGCTCCCCCTTGGTCATACAACTATAAGTAATTGCCTTACACGCGTGGAGAACCCTTCATATTTTTGCGTCAACTGAGATATATCTTAAGCGCTCATAGTAGCGCCTAAGGAGATGATATCGTGGCAAGGACCGCCAACATCAGGATCGAGCCGCCGGGGCCAAAGGCCAGGGAAGTGATGATGGAGGATTCAAGGTATGTGGCGACGACCACCAAGACATCGCCTGTGGTGGCGGCCCATGCCAAGGGCGCGCAGGTCACCGACGTGGACGGGAACACCTATCTGGACTTCGCGACCGGAGTATCGGTGATGAACGTTGGTTACAGCGACCCGAGGGTGGTCAGGGCGGTCCAGGAGCAGGCCGAGAGGCTGTTCCACTTCGCCGGTACGGACTTTTACTACGAGGTGCAGGCCAAGCTCGCTCACCGGCTCGCAGACCTGACCCCCGGCAGCCATGAGAAGAAGGTCTTCTTCTCCAACAGCGGGACAGAGGCGGTCGAGGCGGCCATGAAGCTAGCTCGCTGGTATACGAGGAGGAAGATGTACATCGGTTTCATAGGATGCTTCCATGGCAGGACCATGGGATCCATATCCTTGACCTCCAGCAAGCTGGTCCAACGCCGGAGGTTCTTTCCCACCGTTCCCGGGGTTCAGCATGTCCCGTACCCTGATTGCTATCGCTGCCCGTACAAGCATGAAAGGGACTCCTGCGGAACCCACTGCGCGAAGATGATCGAGGAGGTGTACTTCCAGTCCATCGTCCCTCCCGAGGAGGTCGCGGCGGTGTTCCTAGAACCGGTCTTAGGTGAGGGCGGGTATGTTGTGCCGCCAGCGCAGTTCGTGAAGGAACTGGCGAGGATATGCAAGGCCTACGGCATCCTGCTGGTCGATGATGAGGTGCAGGCCGGGATGGGCCGCACCGGCAGGATGTGGGCCATCGAGCACTACGATGTGGTCCCGGACATCATATGCTCGGCCAAGGCCCTGGGCTCCGGGGTGCCCATCGGCGCCACGATATTCCCGAGGCACATGGACTTCGAACCTGGGGCGCACTCCAATACCTTCGGGGGAAACCTGCTGGCGTGCGCTTCAGCGCTGGCAACCTTGGACGTCCTGAGATCGGACGGACTAGTTGAGAACTCGGCCCTCATGGGGGCATACCTCAGGAAGCGGCTCCTCGAGCTGCAGGACGGTCATCAGATCATTGGCGACGTCCGCGGCCTGGGGCTCATGCAGGCCATCGACCTGGTCAAGAGCCTCAAGACCAAGGAGCACGCGGTAAAGGAACGGGACAAGGTCATTGAGCTATGCTATAAGAGGGGCCTGATACTCCTCCCGGCGGGACGGAGCGCAATCAGGCTCATCCCTCCGCTCATCGTAGATGAGGGAATGATCGATGAGGCCATCGAGATACTCGGCTCGGCGCTTCGAGATATGGCAAGGTGATCGGACGAGAAAATTCAAAGCGGCGGACGCGGCATGGGAACACGGAGATGGGTATCGCAAGAGAAAGCTCTCCACGGAGGGCGCGCTTCCAAGGGTGGTGGACCTTCTGCAGGAGGTGCGGTTCAGGAAGGGTGATGCGGTGCCCCCTCACTTTCACCGAACACAGACCGAGATATTCTATGTCCTCGGCAGAGGCTCCATAACCATCGACGGAATCAAGGTCGCCGCGGACCCGGGAGACATCATCGTGTGCGAGCCGGGAGAGGTGCACGGAATGCCGGAGATAGAGGAAGACTTCGGATTCCTGGTCATGAAGATCGATTACCGGGAGGACGATACCGTCTGGCTCTAGTCCGGTGAGCGGGCGAGCAACGAGAAGGTAAGAGGCATGTCGCTGATGCCGTCCGGAAACTCCCAGTGGCCGTCTTCCCTCCTCCTCGTCAGTGGATGTGCCTTGAAGAAGCCCAGCCTGGACTCGTTAAGCCGCTCGATCCGCAGCCCGGCTGAGATCACGGAGTTTACAACGTCCGACAATGGATGCTCCCAGGCATATGTGACCCGCTCCCTGAGCGGTTCCTCCGAATCGGTGTACGTGTTCGGCGATTCATATCTCACCGGTCCATGGTTGAAGTACCGGCCAGTGAGATCGACCCGGTCGGCGATCTCGTCGTTTATGAGGTTGGTCATGGGGTGACCTTCCACGATGTAGAAGATGCCGCCCGGCCGCAGAAAGCGCGCGATGATCTCCGCCCATCGCTTCAGGTCCGGGAGCCAACATATGGCCCCGTAGCCAGTATATACTATGTCGAATTTTTCATCCAGCACATCGGGCAGGGAGTAGAGGTTCGACTCGATGAACCTGCCGGGAACGCCGAGATGGTCCGAAAGGCCCCGGGCAGTAGAGATCGCCTCCTGCGAAAAGTCGATCCCGGTGACGATGGCACCTCTCCTCGCCCACGACAGCGTGTCCAGGCCAAAGTGGCACTGTAGGTGAAGGAGGCTCTTGCCGCTCACGTCTCCCAGTTCGGAGACCTCCATGGGCAGCAGGGAGGACGCGCCCCTCCTGAAGCCGTCGACGTCGTACGACCGGGACCTGAAGTGGACGGGGGTGACGCCGTCCCACCATCGCCGGTTAACGGTCATCTCCTTCTCGAACATGATCGCCACATATGGGAAGCCACCAGCGTGATTTGAACACGCGACCTGCTGATTACAAGTCAGCCGCTCTACCGGGCTAGGCTATGGTGGCCTGAGACCTCAAATAATGCTCTCCCATATAATAGGTTGCGAGAGGAACAGGGTCCATGCTTCCAGATGTGGCAAGCGAAGACCACAGGGACGCCTCGGGAAGCGTTCCTGGGAACGCAGAAAACCACAAAGTATAAAAATAACGAATTAATGACACCATTCCATATTCAGCCATTAGATTTCAGGTGATTTCATGTCTAGCGAAACCGCAAACCAGGCCGACAAGGTAGCAAAGGGAGATATCGTACGCATAGACTTCGACGGCTGGGTCGAGGACTCGAACGAGCTGTTCGACACCACCAACGCTCAGACCGCCCAGGAAGCCGGGGTCTTCAACGAGAAGATCGAGTACCGCCCCATACCTGTCCTGGTAGGCGGTGGCCGCATATTCCAGGGCCTCGAGGAGGCCTTGGAAGGCACGGAGGTCGGAAAGGAGTACGACATCGTCATTCCCCCGGAGAAGGCCGCGGGGCCGCGAGACCCCAAGCT
>JAKIXL010000190.1 GCA_022709105.1 Thermoplasmatota archaeon
GAAATAACCTCGCTGGTCGATTGCGGAAGGAACTATGGCGTTAGAAGATGGGGGCCGCCCAACAAAGGTGATGTCGATCAGGAGGGACATCGCCCCGAATGGAGCAACGACGCCCAGGCCCGATGCGCCCGGCGAACACTGCAATGGAATGACAACATGGTTCAAGCATCGAGCAAAGAGGCCCGGTGCCGTCCGGACCGGCGATATGCCCGCCTCCGTCTCCGGCCATCAGAATTTGTTACCGGACCGCCGCGGCCTTGAGCATGCCGGCTACGAGGACCGGCGGACCGCTGCCGAAAAAAGCGTCCCAAGGGCCGTTTGGATTGCTCAAGGAAGGACGGCAGGCATTATGTTCATTATAAGGACAAATTTTTTAACTCGCAAGAATGGATATCCAGATATTTATATTTTGAAGCATAAGAATCAACATATAACGAAAAAAATAAAAATAATGCATATATGAAGATTCGGCTCCCCATGCAAAGGAAGTGATTAGAGTTGGTTGACATCATAGAGACATTGGAGTTAATGGTGGAGGACATCATACTCGCGATCCCGACGATATTGGCCGCCGTGATCGTGATAGCCATCGGCTGGCTGGTCGGCACTATTGTCGGGAAGGCCGTTAACATTCTGGTCGAGAAGATCGGCATGGAGAGGGCGTTCGATCAGAGCAGCACCGGCAAATCGTTCAGAGCGGCCGGTTTGGACCTATCGAACGTCATCGGAATGTTCGTAAAGGCCTTCATCATCGTCCTGGCCATCGTCTGGGCCATCGAGATCCTGAGCATTGGCGGCACGCTGGGCTCATACCTCACGGTCGTGGCCGACTACCTCCCGAGGCTTCTCGGCGGTCTGTTGATACTCATACTGGGCGTGGTTCTGGTGGACTTCCTGGCTAACTTCATCGGCAAGATGATCCGGCCGATGTTCCCGCCCGAGAAGGTAGAGATCGCCGATATGATCAAGAACCTCCTGTTCATCGGCCTGATCGCCTTCATCATCCTGCTGGCCCTCGACACCATGCTGCTGTCCGGAGGAACGATCTATCCGCTGATTCTCGGCTTCGTGATCATCGGCGTCGGCATAATCTTGACCGATACCCTTGTCCGGTCCATCGTCGAGGACCACGCCGAGTTCCGCTCTGTCGCCGGGTACGCAAAGTTCGTTCTGTACTCGATCTTCCTGATCATCGGCGCGGGCGCGATATTCGCCACCTTCCCGAACGTCACCTCGATAGTTGCCAACGTGTCCTGGGCGTTCGCGATAGCGCTGGCAGTCCTCCTGGTGCCGGTAGCGTACGGGCTTACCAAGAAGATGGCCAAGGAAATGAACTGAGCCACCAGGCTCACCCTTCCTCCCTTTTTCTTATCGATCGTACTTTACAAAGGGCCCATATTGACCGTGGCCGGAGCATGCCTCGAAGCTCATCCTACGCAGGTGACCCCTCTCATATTCTGGTCTCGATATCCCTCTCGAAGGCCGCAAGGTTCAGAACAAATCGTCCGGACGTTCCCGAGGAGGCCGTCCGAACAACGTGGCGACCATGCCTGCGGTCGCCAGGACGAACCCGGCCCATACCTCGCTGACCAAGGGAACGACCCTCGCTTGGACCATCGCGGTATCGCCGTTCACCCACCCATAATCAAGATAGAGGTCCTCGACGGCGCCGTTGATTATGGCCGTCCCCGAGCGCACCAGCGTGAAACCTGAACCTTCCGCCTTGTATAGGTTGGAAACGGTCACGGTGATCTCGGGGCCGCCGGACCTCACCACGAAGGTGGCGGCCCTCTCCTCCCCCGCCTCCCCCGTGGAAGAGGTCCAAGGTCTCACGCTCAGTCCGGTAAGGATAATGGTATGGCCGCCCACCCTCGCCTCGCTGCCGACGGACATGTTCCCATCGTCCTCAGGGAGGTGGGCCTGCATGGTTGAGGAGATTATGAAGCTCAGCAGCACGATGGCGATCCCGGCATGAACGAGATGCCCGCCTGCCCCGCCCAGCCACCTGGCGGGCGGCGCCCGGTCGATCATGGCGATTCGATACGCCGATGCGCCGATGACCGTCCCCGCGGGTGGTGCGGCGAGCGCTGCGAGCCAAGGAAAGGTCCCGAGGATCAGGGCGGCCGCGGCCAGCGCGACCGAGGCCGCGGCCACCGCTGCGCATGCCCTCGCGGCGTTCCGTCGGCCCAGCGGGCCGCTTATCAGGCCGAACAGCAGAAGGAGCGCCATGGGGAAGGAGAGCAGGGTGGTCTTCTCGGTGATCTCGATGAAGTTGGCCCCTTGGTCCAGGCCGGTGTTCTTTATCAGCAGCAGGAGAAGGAGGGCCGCATAGATCAGCAGGGAGGCGACGGTAGCCAGGACCCCGGCGCTCACCCGCCCCCTCTCGCCCGCCCTAAGCATGGTCCGGTAGGAAAGGACCAGGCAGATGGCGAAAAGCACAATGATGACCGCGAACAGGCCCATCACGCCCATGTCGCCTGTCAGCACCGTGACGAGCCTAGCCTCCAGCGATCCGCTGACCATGCTCCCATAGGTGTGGACGGAGGACCCCCACAGTCCCCCGGTGCGGGTGATGAAAGAGGCCAGGAGCACGAAGACGAAGGAAAGCGTGCCTAAGAAAGGCTGCAGGGCCCCCTCCCTTGCGCCCCTGGACCGGTCCGCGTGCAGGAAGGCGATGACCGCGATGAAAGGGAAGAGCGAAGCGGTCTCCACCGGGTCCCAGACCCAGAACCCTCCCCACCCCAGCTCATAGTAGGCCCAAACCGCGCCGACCGCGATACCGGCGAGAAGGAGCGCTCCGGCGACCTTGGCCCAGGGAAGCGCGGCATCCCTCCAGCCATCATCGTCCGCCACCAGCCTGCCCATGGATGCTGAGAAGAGCATCAGGCAGGCGGCGTAGGCGGAAAAGACCAGGGGCGGATGGACGGCCATCTCCACGGTCTGCAGCGCGATGTTCATTCCCAGGCCCTCAGGGTGAAGAAGCAGCTCTGCGCTGTTGGTGGGGCCGAACAGGTCGGCGGCCATGAGGATA
>JAKIXL010000191.1 GCA_022709105.1 Thermoplasmatota archaeon
CCTTCTGCCTGCTGACGCCCATGGTAAGGCCAGTCCGTCCGTTGGACCGGGTCTTTTGACCACGAACCTTCTGTCCCTGCTCGTGCCTTACGCCCTTATAGCAGCGTATCATCTTCATCCTGTTAATGTCGTCCTTCCGTACGATGTCGAGGTCGACGCCGAAAATGTGCGTGTCCTCGCCGGTCTCGATGTCGTTCTGACGGTTGACGGCCCAGTGAGGAGCGAACTCCGGGTAGCTGGCAATGATCTTGGTGATCTCATTGATGCCGGTTCTCTTGGCGACAACAGCGGCAACGCGGGGGCCGACGCCCTTCACGTTCTGGATGCCCATCCCGACGGTCCGGTTCCCGTCGATATCGGTGTTCATGATGCGGACGATGTAGCGGAAGTTCTCGTCGACCTTCTTCTCAGCGGCCTTCTCTACCTTATCCTTCTTCGCCCTCTCCTTCTTCTCGCCCTTTTGTGGTTTTTCCTGTCCTTCAGGTTGCGCCAAACTGCTACCTCCAATGAATCATGTGAACTTTATCCATTCTATGTATATAGTTTATGGAGCGTCTCCCCTACACGCAAGTCCATATTTAACCATTTCCCTGCCTTCGGACCGGTCCCTCAGCCCTGCTGGCGGCCCCGCCAGGCACCGGGACGTGAGCATGCCCGCCCCTCACTTCTTGGCCATTGCCGCCCTGATGATGTCCAGCGCCCTGTCCATTGCCGCAGGCAGCTTTTCCGGGTCGCCGCCCCCTCCCTGCGCGAAGTCCGGCTTTCCGCCGCCCCCGCCGCCGACCAGTTTCATGATCTCCTTGAGCACTGGCCTGCAGTCCAGATTTACGTCATGAGAGCGGGACACGAACAGCTTGGGGCTCTTGTTCGCAAGGCCCAGGACGGCAATGACTCCGGGGCGTGAGGTCAAGGCGAGCGATAGGGCCTGAGGGTCCTCGTCCTCGGCGGCCAGGTACACCACCGCCTTCGCTCCGTCGACTTGAGGGGCCTTGTCCAGCAGACTGTCGGCCATGATCCGGTTGAGCTTGGCGGCCATGGCCTCCATGCGCTTGCGGTCCTCCTTGACCTCGCTGAGCAGCTTCACCGCCGCGGGAAGGAGCGCCTCCCGCCCGACGTTCATCTTGTCTGCCAATTGGTCCACGCATGCCTTGTCCGACTGCATCCCGCTGACCGCCGCAAGGCCCGCCGAGTACTCGATCCTTACCACGCCGTCCTGGATCCTCTTCGTGCGCAGGATGCGTATCGGCCCGACCCTTGAGGTGCGGTCGCAATGCAGCCCCCCGCACGCCTCCACGTCCACCCCGGTGGTGTTGACCACACGGATGATCTTGCCCGGCACGACGCCGCCCTGGTACAGCCGGAAGCCGAACTTGGCCTCGGCCTCGTCGCGCCGCATGAACTTGATCTCCACAGGATGGTCCTCGAGCACGACCTCGTTGCACCTCTTTTCCAGCTGGGCGCGCTGCTCTTCGGACAGGTTCTCGAAGTGAGTGATGTCCAAGCGGGCCTCGTCCACGCTCTTGTGCGCGCCTGACTGCCACACGTGGTTGCCCAGCATGTCGCGGGCGGAGCCGTTGATGATGTGGGCCGCGGTGTGGTGGCGCATCAGCTGCCGGCGGCGCGCCTCGTTGATGGCGCAGGTGACGCGGTCGCCCACCTTGATGCCGTGCTTGCCGTCCAGGAAGTGCAGGATGGTGTTGCGGACCTTCTGCGCGTTGACGACCTCGCGGCCGTCCATGGTGCCGTAGTCCGCCTCCTGGCCGCCGCCCTCGGGATAGAAGTAGGTGTGATCGAGCACCACCGCGCCGTTGATGACGGCTACGACCTCGGCCTCGAAGGCCATGACCTCAGGGTCATCATAGTAGGACATCACCGTCTCCGGCATGTCCAGTGGGTATTCCTCGTCCTTCGGCCCTTCGTCCTCGGCCATCTTGGCGGTCTCGTGCCTCTTTGCGACCTGCATGTAGAAGTTGTCAGGGATCTCCACCGGAACATCGGAGAACTCCTTGACTATCTCTGGGTTGAGGCCGTGGGAGTCGTACAGCTCGATGAGCATGTCCAGGGTGATGGGGGCGCCCTTCAGGTCCTTGGTCATGCGCTGGACGATGGAGCGGCCGCGATCCAGCGTCTCATAGTAGCGCTGCTCCTCGACCTCGACCAGGGACATGATGTCCTCGCGGTTCTCCACGAGTTCGGGGAAGTGCGGCGAGAAGTAATCGATCTGCATGGCGACGATGTCGGCCAGCGGCATCTTGAGATCGAGAGAGCGCATCGACCTGAGGGCCCTGCGCACCAGCATGCGGGCGAAGTAGCCCTCTCGGACGTTGGACGGAACGACGCCGTCATTGAGCATGAAGGCGAGCGCGCGGGAGTGGTCGCAGACCACATATATATCTTCGAGAGGCGCGACGTTGCGCATGAGCTCGTCGTACGATATGCCGATTCGCTCGGCGGTCCGTTCTCTCAGCAGGCGTACATCGGCGGCGGTCTTCATGTTCATCGCGCCGGCGATCTTGCTATATTGTTCCATTATGCGGTCGTTGGTCTCGATCCCCAACCGGTCCTTCAAGTCTCGGACCACCGGGCCGAAGATCGCATCGTAGGCTGAGGGCGTGGCCTGGGAGACCCAGGTCAGTCTCTCAAGGCCATAGCCGGTGTCCACTACCTTCATGTCCATGGACACACGCCCCTCAGGGGTTTCGCGATATTGCATGAACACTAGCGTGGCGATCTCGACTCCCTCGAGAATGACCTCGACACATGGTCCAGAGTTACCTCCTCCCTCCCACCACTCCTCGATATACCTGATCCTTTTAGGGTCTACTCCAAGGCGCTCGGTCAGTAGCTGATGACAGAGCTCGACGGTTCCGTCCTTGAAATAAATCTCATGGCCAGGCTTGTTAAAGACATGATGTGCGCACATTTCAAAAAAAGTGAAATGGCGGCCAGTCTTCCCGACGTTGTCGATG
>JAKIXL010000192.1 GCA_022709105.1 Thermoplasmatota archaeon
CACGCGAGCTAGGAATCGGGCAACTGAGGCGCGGCGTCCCATAATGCTGGGAGAAGGGCGAGCGATAATAAAGATTTGTTATTCTGGTGCTGGCAGACCCTCGGCCCTATGGGCGGCCTCCTAGAGAGGGAGGTCAGAGGGACGGGCGCGTTCGACCGTTCTCGAGATGTGCGTCCTCCCTGAACGGCCAAGAAGCTCCTCCAGCAGGCCGTACTTTCTATATCAGGCTGGTAGCCATCACCGCTGAGATAACTCTATAAATATAGTAGGCCTTCGCACCGAAGAGCGAGGATATGAAGGTCTGCATCACTATCCCCACACTCAATTCAGCTAATACGCTGCGGTTGACGCTGGAGTCTGTCCGGGAGCAGACCTTCAAGGATTTCCAAATAACCATTGTCGACAGTTTCTCTACCGATGGGACGCTTGACATAGCCAAGGAGTACACCGACGAAATAATCAGCTACAGGGGGAAGGTCCTGGGTGCGCGCATGGAAGGGTTCAGGCACAATCCGGGCGATTACCATCTCATCCTGGATTCGGACCAGGTACTGGAGCGCACTACTCTCGAGCGCTGCCTCCAAATGAGCGGCGATCATGACATGCTGTGTCTGGAAGAGAGGTCTCTCCAGCCCAAGACCTTCATAGAGAGGCTCTACGATGCCGACCGAGTGCTGCTGCACAGGAACGTAGGGTCGTACATCGACTCCATAACAGGGGTCATGTGCCCTCGGTTCTACAAGAGCGAGCTCCTGGGGAAGGCCTTTGACAACATACGGCCGGAGTGCATGCCGATGGTGCATGCCTATGAGGACGCCATTATCTTCTATGAGGCCTCCAAGTTCTCCAACCGTGTAGGACTGGTCAAGGACACGGTTTGGCATCACGAGCCCAAGCGCCTAAGCGAGCTGTGGCGGAAGAACTTCAAGTATGGAAAGGACGTGCGGTACATGCACGAGACGGCCTGCTACAGCGAACTGGTGGGAAAGAAGGAGAGGTTCCGCAAGTTTGACCGGAGCATGCCCCTCATCTCGCTGAAGGCCAATCTCCTCCTGGTGATGAAGGGGGTTCCCTACAAGCTCGGCTATCTGATAGGTCGGCAAAAGTGAATCGCTGGAACCTCCATAGATAGGCGCTTCCTCTCGGACGCGCACGATTAGTAGTGTTTAAATGAACCTCCCCGCCATATCAGGAAGGTCCCAAAAATGTCCGGCATGCCCATGGAGCTCGTGGAACGGACGAGATCATCGGTCGTCAGGAACAAGTGCCTGATAGCTGGGGCACTGGCCGTGGCGCTTCTGGTGATGGCGGTGGGCGCGAACATCTTGTTGACCCCAGGCACCATCATGTATGGGGATTTTAACACCCCTCGCGAGATGGACCGCTTCGAGCTTTATCCGATGTGGACCCCTTTTGGGCACTATACCAACACCGACAAGGCCGATCGGCTGCTCGGTTTCGGCGTCCCGGTGAGCCTTGCCATCGCCCTGGGCCTGGCCACCGAGGCGTTCATAAAGATGATGGTCCTGGGGACTCTGCTAATGGCCGGCCTATCCTCTTACTTGGTCTCCTTCTGGATCGGTCGGAGGAAATTTCCCCGGACCAGCGAACGCGCCGTCTGTGTGGCCGCCTTCACCGTCTCCGTGATCTACATGCTGAGCCCGTGGTCGATGAACCGCATCGAGCATTTCTTCCTATGGACCGGGTATGCCTTGGCGCCTCTGATCCTAGTAGGAGCGATGAAGGGGCTGGAGGACCACGACGTCAAGACCCTGGCTCTCACCGGGTTCCTGTGGACGGTGGCCTCGACTTCGGCCCATTATACGATCTTCCTGTTCATGCTGGTGCTGGGGGCGCTCATCTATCAGAACCCATTGAGGGCTAGGTGGCCCCAACGGATTGGCCTTCTCCGCTCCTTCCTGATACTGCTGACCACGTTCCTTGTCACCAGCATGTATTGGATAGCGCCGTACATCGCCTCGCTCCTTGAAGGGGTGTCGGGACCGCCCGCCGTTCTCACGGTGGAGGTTGTGAACATGTTGAGCGCCAGCTCCGGCCCGCTCAACGCCTTCCGAGGGATAGGATATTGGTGGCCGCGGACCGACATGGCGCTTCAGGGTGAACTGGGGGTCGCATGGGGCGTCGCGAGCTACATCGTTCCGGTCATGGCGTTCAGCGCCCTCCTGTTCCGCCGCGACCGCCTGACGTTGTCCCTGACGGCAATGGCCTTGATATTCTTCGTTCTTTCGATGGGTACCAACTGGGGCCTGGGAGGGGCATATTCATGGCTGACCTTCGATGCTCCCCTTTCAAGACAGATAGGGTGGTTGCTGCGGGACCCGGACAAATGGGCCGGGCCCATGTGGCTGACCTATTGCCTGCTCATCATGGTGACCCTGCTAGAGCTGAACAGCAGGTCCAGGTTGAAGTTCGGTGGATGGTCAGATGGCCGGAACAAGACGGCGGCCATGTTCCTGACGTGCATCATCCTGCTCTCCGGGTTCATGGTCTTTGCCGTTCCCAGCGTGAACGGCCATATGAACGGCATCTATGTTCCGATGGAGGTCCCTGGCGAGTACTACAGCACCAATGACTGGCTTGCGGGCCTGGACGGTGATTTCAACGTTCTATGGCTGCCCAATACGCTAGGGACATCCACCAATTGGACGAGCAACATGGTCTCCAACATTGAGAACATGTATTCGGGGAAACCGGACATAGGGGGGACGACGGTATATGGAGCATATTACCGGTCCTTCCTCAGTCAAACCTTGGCAGAGAACCGCACCGACCATTTCGGCAAGCTCCTGGCGACCGCAGGAATCAAGTACCTCATCGTCCGAGAGGACGTTCCTGAGCTGCATTCGCTGATAGACGCCATGGAATCCTCTCTTTCCTGGCAGAAGGACATGGCCTTGGTACGGCAGGATGGGGCCCTGAAGGTATACG
>JAKIXL010000193.1:0-2593 GCA_022709105.1 Thermoplasmatota archaeon
CCTCTCCGCCTTCTCCCAGTACATCTGCCCGTCCCGCTTGTACGGCCAGGCGGTGTTGATCTCCACGAACACCCCGAACTCGGCGATGTGGTCGGCGACGGAATCCGGAGGCCAAGGACCGAAGTTCTTCTCGATGTCGTTGTGCGCAAGGCCGCACGGCACCTCAAGCTGGCATAGCAGCGGCTCCAGGTCGTACAGCGAGGTCCCCTCGTCCATCTCCACATACTCGAAGAGGATGTAGTCCAGGGTGTTCAGCAGGTCGATGGGGAGCGCGTTGAGGTCGCATCGCTTCTGGTTGGTGTCGATCTCCACTCCGGCAAGGATCTCCACCCGGGGGTAATGGTCCTGCAGCTCGCGCAGGGTGTTGATGTAGTTCTCCAGCTCGGAGGCGTACAGCGAGTTGCATTTGGTGGTCATCAGGTGGTCGCTGATGCCGATGTGCGTCAGGTGGTTCGCCTCCGCTGTCAGCACGATCTGCTCCGGCGTGAAGTCGCCGTCCGAGAACTTGGTGTGAGTGTGCAGGTTGATCAACGAATCTGCTCCCATCTCTCCAGCTCCAGCACCGCGGAAAGCGTTCCGCCGCGCTTGATCTCCTCTCTGATGCGGTTCTCCCGCTCGGCCACGTCCACGGCGCGGTTGGCGATCTCCACCGCCCTTTCCTGCGGTATCACCACCACCCCGCTGTCGTCCCCCACGATCCAGTCGCCGGAGCGCACCAGTTGCTGGCCGCATACGATCTCCAGGCCGATCCCGCCGAAGCCCTTGGGCTCGCCGGCGTTCGGCGCAACATGCTTGGAGAACGCGGGGAACCGCATCTCATAGATGGCGTCCATGTCCCGGATGGCGCCGTCGATGACGACCCCGGCCACGCCCTTCATGCGGCAGCTCCACGCGGCCAGCTCTCCGAACACCGCGATGTCGCTGCCCCCTACGTCGATGACCAGCACGTCCCCCTCCTGGGCGCGGTCGATCGCTTCCACCGGCTTGCACCAGTCGCCCTTGGTGGTCTGAACGGTGAGCGCGCGGCCGACCATCTTGGTGCCGGGGGCGCTGCGGGGGCGGATGCCGACCATGACCCCCGCCTTGTGCATGGCGTCGGCGATGTTGCACGTGGACGCCTTGGACAGCGCCACGAACAGCTCGCTCTCCGCGTACTTCCTGGACATCTCCGCGGCGATGCCCTTGCCGGATGACATGGCCTCCTTGACCCTGCGGGTCGCGCCGGTGACGTCCCGGTCCTTGATGATCGCTCCGCCCACGATAACGATGGACGCTCCGGCGGCCATGAGCTCCGGGGCGCTCTCCGAGGTGATGCCCCCGGCCACCGCCACCGGCACCGACACCGCCCTGGCGACGTTCCTGACGACATCGACCGGAGCGGCCCCGCCCTTCATCTGCTCGTCGATGCCGACGTGCAGGCAGACGTAGGACGCGCCCAGCTCCTCCGCCCTTCTCGCCCGGGCGACCTTGTCCCCGACCCCGATGAGGTCGACCATGATCCCCGCGCCGTACTGACGCGCCGAGAGCACCGCCTCGCGTATCGTGCCGTCGTCCGCGAGACCCATCACGCTCACGACGTCCGCGCCGGCCTTGGCCGCTATCTCCACCTCCACGCTCCCCACGTCCATGGTCTTCATGTCCGCGACTATGACGTGTCCCGGGAACGCCCTCTTCAGCTGCCTCAGGACGTCGGAGCCCTCGGACTTGATGAGCGGCGTGCCCGCCTCCAACCAATCAGCTCCGCCGCTCACCGCCTCCGTGGCGATCTCCAGCGCACGCTTGAGATGCATGAGGTCGAGCGCCACCTGAAGGACCGGTCGCATGCCCATCCGGAGGTCTTGAGCCCTCTTAATCCTTATGTGGAATATTTTCCTCCCTGATAACGCTGTCCGCGCTCCAAGCGTGGATATCAGCGAACGAAGGTTACCAGAAAGGTTCTTTAGTCCAGTAGTCGGTTCGCCGTGCAATGATCCTTTCAGGGCATAAGGCCAGGTGCGCCACCGGCATTGAGGGGCTGGACTCCATTCTGGGAGGCGGGTTCCCCCGCGGCAGCCTGGTCCTGGTGACCGGGGTTCCAGGCGTCGGCAAGACCTCCCTGGCCCTCGAGTTCGCGCTCCGCGGGGCGATAATGGGCGAGAAGGGACTGGTCCTCACGACCGTGGAAAGGCCGCAGAAGATGGTCGCTTCGGTGCCGGAGTTCGACTTCTACGATCAGGGGCTCATCGACAACGGCACGCTGGAGATCAGGGAGATCATGGAGTTCGTCGACGGCGACTCCATGTACGGCGCCCACGACATGAGGGAGCACTTCGCCAAACTGGGAGAGACCATATCCTCGTACATCGCCAAGAACCGCGTCCAGAGGATGGTCATAGACACCTATCACACCATCTTCTACGGGGTGAAGGAGGACACCATCCCCCGCGACCTGCTGCTGTCGCTCTCGGACACCATGTACAACAATGACTGCACTGGCATACTGGTGACCGATGCCAGCCCCAGCACCAGCCTCGAGAGCGTGATCGCCGACGGCGTCATCGTCCTCGGCAACTACGAGCGCCGGTCCGACCTGCTGCGCACGCTGCAGGTGCTG
>JAKIXL010000193.1:2650-2948 GCA_022709105.1 Thermoplasmatota archaeon
CCAAGTACGTCATCGACCTAACCGACTGCGGGGTGCTCATCACACCGATGCTCAGGGGTGGGGCATGAGCGAGGACGTCTCAGCCGTGGTGGCGGGCAAGCTGAACGAGGTCGGGCCGTCGGTGGCGGTGGCCTTGGAGTTCTCCATGAGCGCGTACTTCGACGTGCTCCGCGGCCTGGTGGACAACTTCGCCCGCGAGAAGGGCCTGCAGTGCATCTACATAACCTCGGCCGTCCCGGCGAGGACCATCCAGGGCACCCTGGAGGCGCTGGAGATCGATCCGTCCGGCATATCCTTC
>JAKIXL010000194.1:0-2622 GCA_022709105.1 Thermoplasmatota archaeon
CTTCATATCCTTCGAGCTGCCGGGGGAAGATGCCTTGATAGGCTATGCCCGTCTCCGGACGGGCGACGGTCCCGAGGCGATCCTTCGCGAGCTGAAGGTCTTCGGTCGCATGGTCCCTCTCCGCCGGCAGGACGGGGGCTTCCAGCACCGCGGTTTCGGGAAGGAGCTGGTGGCCCGGGCGGAGGACATCGCCACAGGAGAGGGGTGCGCCGCCATAAGGATCACCAGCGGGGTGGGGGTCCGAGAGTACTACCGCTCGCTCGGGTACGCTCGCGACGGTGTGTACATGTCCAAGTCACTTGGCCGCCCATAGGTGGCAGCCTATCTGCCATGACATGCTGCCTTCCATTCACTTTCGTCCTCCTCGTGTCCTACGCGGCGGCCAATGGACAATGGTCGCCGACAGGCCGCCTCTCGTGATAATGGATATGCCCGGCCTTCATGTTCCTCTTCAGGCGCTTCACGGTGCCGTTGACGCCGAGGGCCTCGATGAGCTTGGTGAACGCCCTTCCCCGAACCATTGTCCAGCCTGATGCTGGGCAAGGCAGATCGTCCACTCTCACCATCCCCGGGCCGCGTTACGCCAGCACTCATGCATCCTGCATTGTTCCATGCTTGAGCGGCCATCGTTCCGGCGGCCTGCGCAGGAAGCATCCTCACCGTACGTAAAAGAAGACCGGCCGCCTTACGCTGGTATGCAAGGCCTGTCCCCTCCCGTTCTGAGTGCCCGCAGGACGAGATCGTACCTCATACGCTCGATCATCCCTAGCGGTGCTCTCGTTCTCTAGCGTCCAGGACCTTTGCTGGATGAGGATGGAGGCGATGAAAAAAAATCTAAAATGGATCGTGACGGGGCGGATGCCCCGGAAGGATTTCAAGCGTTGGAGACCGACATCACGACGACATCGCGCACCGCGCGCATCTCGCTGAACGGCAGGACCAGGCGGCCTTGGGCGTCGGTCTTGTACAGCCGGGTCTCTACTTCCTCGGCCGGGACCACCAGAACGTTCTGTATGTCTCCGGAGGCGGTGTTCACCAAGAAGTTCTCGATCATCCCAAGGATCTGCCCGTCGTTGGTCATGACGGTCTTTCCCTTCAGTTCAGTAATGAATTTTCTCATCCCAGCACCCTCCTATGAACATTGGTTCAGACTGGTGGAGGCAACAGGTTGAGAATATTTTAAATTATCGCGTTCCACTTTATTTTTCGCCAGCATCGGTCGGGGCCCCGCGGCTATCGGCCATGCCTCCGAGCCTCGCCGCCCGGTCCTGGCGGCCCCGCGGTTCCCAGAGCATCGAAGCGGAAGGCAAGTGTTTTTAAACGGATCAGATGTTCCATCGCCACAACGGGTTGGTCCGGTTTGCTAGGCCGTGAAAAATGGTCTGTACAGGAGAACGGTAGCGCGTTCGTGAACATCCTAGGCGATTACCGGTTCATGAGCGAAGGCCACTATGGGAGCGTTGAGGCGGAGATCGCTGGAGTTAAGGTGTACCCCACGATCAAAGAGTCCCTGGACGCTTACATAGTGCCGCTGTGCATGGAGCGCGCGGAGAGGGCGGGCATACCTGTGCCCGAGCATTATATCTCGAACGACATCTTCGAGCCGCCCTGCATAGTCTATCCCATCAACCCGTTCATGAAGCGGCATAGCGTCGTCTACAAGTCGGGACACGTCAAGCGCATCGCCAAGTCGATGACCCGGAACTTCAAGTACGCCATATGCGTCCAGAAGATATCGGAGAACGTGGCCATACGCGAATACAAGTGCGTCATGGGCCACACCACCCGTGATGAGGTGCAGGACATCGCGGCCAAGGTCTGGGACCTCTTTCATCTTCCGATCTGCACCATCAGGGTCATCGAGAACGGCAAGGTCATGCTCAGCGCGATCGAGCCCTGTCCCCTGCAGGAGCTCGGGTCCAGGGAGCTGAAGCTCCTGAGGAAGGCGAACGAATGGCAGATATAGCCTGCTTCGTCGAGCGCTATACCGTCTCCCGGGCCGAGGAGCTTACCGCCCTGGTGAACTTCAAGCTCGCCGCCCATGAACTGGGGCATCGCCTGGAGTACGTCTTCCGCAAGGACATCGGGAAAATAACGGACTATGATGCGCTGTTCATCCGCTCCCTGACCGATCCGCTGAACGCCGCGTACGTCGCTGCCCGGACCGCGGAGCTGCATGGCATGAAGGTCATCGATGACCCTGACTCCATCATCATCTGCTGCGACAAGATCAACATGTATATGCACCTGATGCGCGCCCGCGTCCCCATTCCAGATACCAGGTTCATCGGGAAGAGCGAGCTAGACAGGCAGGCCATGGTCCAGCTCTTCGAGGAGCTTGGCCCCGCCCTGATCCTGAAGGCGCCGCACACCTCGTTCTCCATGCACGTGGACAAGGTAGGTTCGGTCCTCGAGTTCCAGGAGGTGGCCAGGAGGTATTTCCGGCGGGCGGACGAGATCGTCGTCCAGAGGTTCGTCCCCTCCCGGTTCGACTGGAGGGTGACCACGCTCAACGGCGAGGTGCTGTTCGTCTGCAAGTACATCATGCCCGGCAGCTCGTGGAAGATACAGCGCAACGATAACGGGCACATCGTCTGGGCGAAGATCGAGGCCGTCGACCCG
>JAKIXL010000194.1:2632-2942 GCA_022709105.1 Thermoplasmatota archaeon
TCGACTACTGGAGATCGGGCTGGATGCGGCCAATGCCATCGGCAAGGGGTTGTACGGAGTCGACATCAAAGAGATCGATGGCGAGTATGTAGTGATCGAGGTGAACGACAACCCCAACATCGATGCCGGCGGTGAGGACGCGTGCTGCCCCAAGGTATACGAGCGCATTATAAGGTACCTAGCCGACGAACAGTGATATTGTCCGGAGGCGGCCTCCGAAGGGAAATTGTCCTCCCGGGACGTTCACCTTCTTAATGGCGTCGGTCCCCGGCCGTCAAACTGGTCGGTCAGCAGGGCATGGAGCGGCTGG
>JAKIXL010000195.1 GCA_022709105.1 Thermoplasmatota archaeon
TGCTGCCCATTCCGCCCCTGGACGGTTCCAAAGTGCTGAGTTGGAGCGTGCCGGTCTACGTCGTGACCTTCGGTGTGACCGTGCTCCTATCGGCGCTGCTGCTGTTCGGCGTCCTGATCTGATCATCCTTGCTGGTCAGGGCAAGGGTATCGAAGATGCTGGATGATATAGCCCTCCCATTCCTGCAGCTTGCCTGGGTTCATGATGTTGTTGGGATCGAGAGCTCTCTTGATGGCCGCCATTGTGCCCAGTGCGGTGACGCGCTCCTTCTGGAAGTACGGAGCCTTCGATATGCCCACGCCGTGCTCGCCGGTGACCGTTCCCCCAAGACGCACGCAGGTCTCGAATATGTCCCGGACTGCCTTCTCTCCGTTCCGCCAGGACTCGGGGGACTCGGGGTTAAGGAGCATCTTTGTATGCAGGTTGCCGTCCGCGGCGTGCCCGTAGGTCCCGATGATGACGCCATATCTCTCGGCGATCTTGGCGAACTCCACGACGGCGTCCGGTATCTTGGAGATGGGTACCGCCATGTCGTCCGCCAGGGACACCGATACCAGGCCTGCTCCGTATCTCGACAGTGCGGACATGACGCTCTTCCTGGAGTTGGTCCATTTCGCCATCTGCGCCGCATCGTCGGATTGCTGCAGCCCTACCGCACCTATTGACTCGGCCACCTTTACGACCTCCACGAGATCCTCGGCCACCACCTTTGGGTCGCCGTCCACCTCTATCATGCACAGCGCGGCCACGTCCGGCAGGCCAGCGTTGATGGCTTTGTTCACCGCGCGGATGCATGTAGAGTCCATGAGCTCGACCGCCGATGGCAGCAGGGGCTTGGCGATGAGCGCTGAAACACACTGACCAGCCTTTTCCAGGGTGTCGAAGCCGGCCACGATCATTGCCATCTTCTTGGGCTTGGGCACGATGCGCAGGATGACCTTGGTTATTATCCCGAGCGTCCCCTCGCTTCCTACGAAGAGCCTCTCCAACTGATAGCCTGACGCGTTCTTCAGTGTCCTCGTTCCCACCTCGATAATCTCGCCGGTGGGGAGAACCACCTCCAGACCGAGGACGTAGTCCCTGGTGCCTCCGTACTTAACCGCTCGCATGCCCGATGCATTGCAGGCGACCATGCCGCCGATTGTGCAGGCCTCTGCGCTGCCCGGCGTGGGCGGGAACGTGAACTTGTACGGCGCGAGCGCCTTCTGGAGGCTGTCGTACACGACCCCAGCCTCACATACACAATAGAGGTCCTCCACTCGGACCTCCTCGATCCTGTTCATCCGGGTCAGGTCGATCACCATGCCGCCCTTCAAGGGGACGGCCCCGCCGCAAAGTCCTGTGCCGGCCCCTCGAGGCACGATGGGGATGCCGAGCTTGTTGGCGAGCTTCACCAGACGGGACACCTGCTCAGTGCTTCGGGGCTGCACAACGACGTCTGGTGTGACGTGATGGATGGATGCGTCGAAGCCGTAGGTGTAGCGGTCCGCGATCCTTGTGGAATAGTTGTTCTCTCCGACTATCGTTCCAATCTGCTCTACCACGGTCTGGTCCATGACATCACTTAACAGGCCCATTGTGGAGGGTTGATAAAAAACCTATCGCGAAATGGCAGAGCGGACTACGAAGTACCTTTCCCTGCCTACGGTCCCGGCAGTTCACTAGACCGCCGGCATCGTTGGGTCCGCTCCGCTGTCAGGACAGGCAATTATTAAATCATCCATGCTCGAAGAGCGAGCAGGACATCATGCATGTGGCGATCCTGGGTTATGGCTCGAGCTTCTGGGACCGTTTTCCTGGTCCTTCCTCGGGACGGGAGGTCCAGGTATGGGGTATCGCCAAGGAACTGGCCCGCCGAAAGCACGAGGTGACGCTTGTGAAGGCCGGAGAGAGCGATGGCATGATCGCCGCGGACGGGGTAGATATCTTTTCTCTGGAGAACGGTCCGGTCAAGTTCTCGTTCCGAGATGCCGATGATTCTTCGCTGATTGGAGAAGGGATCTCGTTCTCCCGGAAGACATCTGGGTTGCTGGATAAACTGGGCCCAGATGTCCTATGCCTCCATTACGGCCTTAGCGGCCTCTATCCCGCGGGCCTTTCCATACCATACTCCTTCACCTTCCATGTCGCTGACACGATGTTCTCAGCGCGCAGGGAGCTACTCCACAGAGATTTCGCTCACTACCCTCGTGCGATGTGCTCTGCCCTAATGGAGAGGCGTTCAGCGGAGAGGGCCAGTAGATGGTTGGTCCTGAACGAGCATATGGCCCAGTACACGCGCAGGGTCTTGGGCCGGCCGTCGCAGGTGGTCCCCTGCGGTGTTGATGAGACGGCGTTCCATAACCTGGGCGACGATGGCGGCGTTCTCTATGTCGGCCGCTTGGACCGCAACAAGAACGTTGAGCACCTGGTCCGGGCATATGCAGCCCTTCCGCCTGACCTGAGGAGGGAGCATAGGCTGAAGCTGTTGGGCTCTGGAAGCCAAGAGAGCAGCATCCGCTATTTGGTCCGCAGCATGGGCCTCGAGGAACAGGTGGATATGATCCCCTGGACGGGAAGAGTTGGGACCGCATCGATCATGGGCCTATGCTCCGTCCTCGTGCTGCCTTCTTACGTGGAAACCTTCGGCATCGTTCTCATAGAAGCGATGGCTTGCGGGAAGCCGATCGTTGCCAGCGATATTCCCGGACCCCGTAGCATAATAAGGCCCGGCGAGAACGGCTTCCTCACGAGGCCGGAGAGCGTGAGCGACCTCTCCGGAAAACTTGAACAACTCCTGAGGGACCGTGGACTTAGAAAGCGGATGGGTGACAGGGGGCGATCGGACGTGGAGGCCAAGTATACCTTTCGGTCGATCGGCGGCACGTACGAGAGCGTTCTCAAGGATTTGGTCGGAGAGGCGGCGGGG
>JAKIXL010000196.1 GCA_022709105.1 Thermoplasmatota archaeon
CCGCGCATCGATTTCGAGGTGCTGGAGAAGCACCACGAGGGCCTCATCTGCTCCTCGGCCTGCCTGGGGGGCCAGATCCCCAACCTGATACTCAGGGGAAAGGAGAACGAGGCGCGCGAGCTGACGGGCCGTTTCAACGAGCTCTTCGGCAGGGAGCATTTCTACCTGGAGCTCCAGTACCACGGGATCAAGGAGCAGGAGACGGTCAACCGGGGGCTCATAAAGATCGCCACGGACCTTGACATCCCCCTCATCGCCACCAATGACGCGCACTACGTGAGCAAGGATGACTCGCGCTCCCACGAGGTCCTCCTCTGCGTCCAGACCGGCAGGCTCATGAAAGACGAGAGCCGGATGAAGTTCCCCTCCAACGAGTTCTACCTGAAATCGGCCGAGGAGATGCAGGCGATGTTCGCCGATTACCCGGACGCGCTGATCAACACGTACAACATATACAAGATGATCGACCTTGAGATCGAGCTGGGCAGGGCGATCCTGCCTCACTTCGAGGTGCCCGAGGGGTATAACCTGGACACGTATTTACGGCACCTGGTCAAGGAGGGCTCGCGCAAGAGGTACGGGGACCGGATACCGGAAGAGGTGCAGAAGAGGATCGATTACGAGCTGTCGGTCATCACGAACATGAAGTTCTCCGGCTATTTTCTCGTGGTGTGGGACGTCATCAACCACGCCCGCTCGAAGGGCATCCCCGTGGGCCCGGGCCGCGGCTCGGCCGCCGGGTCGATGGTCTCCTACTGCCTGGGGATCACGGCGCTCGACCCGCTCCGGTACGACCTGCTGTTCGAGCGGTTCCTGAACCCGGAACGGAACGAGATGCCTGACATGGACCTTGACTTCTGCGCGGAGCGGCGCGGCGAGGTCATCGACTACGTGCGGGAGCGGTACGGCGACGACCACGTGAGCCAGATCATCACCTTCAACACGATGTCCGCGAAGGCGGTCATCAAGGACGTGGCCCGCGCCATGGACATCCCCTTCCAGCGGGCGAACGAGATCAGCAAGATGATCGAGGAAAAGGAGCTCAAGGAGACCCTCGCCAAGTCGAAGGACTTCCAGGCCCTGTACAAGGACCGGGAAACGGGCAGGGACCTGATCGACACCTCTCTCAAGCTCGAGGGCCTGGTCCGCTCGGCCGGCAGGCATGCGGCCGGCATCGTCATCTCGCGCGGCCCCCTCACCGACTACGTGCCCCTGTACATGGACAAGGACGGGGCCATCTCGTCCCAGTTCGAGAAAAACGCGCTGGAAAAGGCGGGTCTGGTGAAGATGGACTTCCTGGGCCTGAAAAACCTTACCATTATCGATACATGCCTCCGGCTCATCCGGGAGACGACCGGCGAGGCGGTGAACATCGACACCATACCCCTCGACGACAAGAAGACCTACCGCCTGCTCCAGAAGGCCGACACCAAGGGAGTGTTCCAGCTTGAAAGCGGCGGCATGCAGACCCTTCTCCGGCGCCTGGGGCCCACCTGTTTCGAGGACATCATCGCCATCGTGGCCCTGTACCGTCCCGGTCCCCTGAATTCCGGCATGGCCGACGATTTCATCAAGCGGAAGAGGAACCCCACGCTCGTCGAATACCAGCATCCGTCCCTAGAGCCGGTGCTCCGCGACACCCTGGGCGTCGTCGTGTACCAGGAGCAGGTCATGCGCATAAGCCAGATCATCGCCGGCTTCACCATGCCGGAGGCGGACAAGCTGCGCAAGGCGATGGGCAAGAAGAACATGGACATCATCAACGACCTGGAAGCGAAGTTCCTGAAGGGCGCGGAGAAGAACAGCATCAACCGCAAGCTGGCCGAGAGCCTCTACGACATGATCAAGAAGTTCGGGGAGTACGGCTTCAACAAGTCCCACTCCGCCGCGTACGCGCTGGTCGCCTACCAGACTGCGTACCTCAAGGCGCACTACCCGCTCCCGTATATGACCGCGCTCCTCTCGGCCCAGCCGGACCGGCAGGACGACGTCGTCCAGTACATCAACGACTGCCGGGCCGCGGGCATCGACGTGCTGCCTCCCTCCGTGAACGCGAGCGATTACGATTTCACGATCGAGGGGCCGTCCATCCGCTTTGGCCTGAGCGCCATCAAGGGGGTGGGGGAGAAGGCGATCGAATCGATCGTCGCCGCGCGCAAGCGCGCCGGCACGTTCAACTCCCTCCGTGACTTCCTCGAGGGAACGGAATCCATGACCGTGAACCGCGGCGTGCTGGAGGCCCTCATCTTTGCCGGCGCGATGGACTGCCTGCACGAAAACCGCGCCCGGCTCTTCGCCTCGATCGACATCATCCTCGAGGCCGCCCGCCGCCTGCAGGAGGACCGGGCCTCCGGCCAGGGGAACCTCTTTGACATGCCGGGCGGCTCCGCGCCGTCCGCCGTGTCCGTCGATCTCCTGGACGTCCCGGAATGGCACGACAACGAGAAGCTGGCCCACGAGAAGCAGGTGCTGGGCCTCTATATCTCCGGCCACCCGCTGGCCCGCTACGAGCAGGACATCAGGATGTTCTCGTCCGTGTCGCTGAAGGGCCTGTCGGCCGAGCACAACGGCAAGACGGTCTCCATCGTCGGCATCCTGGCGAATTTACAGGTGAAGCGGGCGCAGAAGACCGGCAAGCGCTACGCCCTGGCCGAGCTCGAGGACATGGACAGCTCGGTGGAGGTGATCTTCTTCGAGAAAGTGCTGTCGAAGCACGAGGCGCTCGTCACCTCCGGGAAGCCGATCATGGTGACGGGCGTGGTCGAGGCCGAGAGCGACACGCTCATGAAGATCGTCGTCACCGGCATAAAGTCGCTGAAAGAGGTCAAGCAGGAGGCCATCTCCGCGCTGCACATAAAGCTGGACATCATCGGCGTGGACGACACCATGCTGAAGACGCTGG
>JAKIXL010000197.1:0-2623 GCA_022709105.1 Thermoplasmatota archaeon
CCAGCTCCTCCTCCTCGAACGGCTTGACCAGATAATCGCTGGCGCCCGACTTCATGGCCTTGACGATGATATTGGTCTGCCCCAAGGCACTGAGCATGATCACCGGCATGTCCTTGGCCACCTTCTTGATCTCGGTCAGGGTCTCGAGGCCGTCCATTTCCGGCATCAGGATATCGAGCAGGACCAGCGATATGTCCGGATTGGCCTTGATCTGGTTGAGGGCGTCCCTGCCGTTGGCTGAGGTCACGGCGTCGAAGCCGCTCATGGACAGGAGTCTCGCGACATAGCCGCGGATACTGTCGTCGTCGTCAACTACCAAGATTTTAAGCTTTTCGGTCCCCATGCAGATGTCCATTATAATAACGTCTTGAAATACATCAATCAGGGTGGCTATTCAAGGGAATTGTTATCTGGAAGAGTCCGCCGGTGTCGGCGGGAATCGCCTCGATATGGCCGCCATGCGCGTGGATGATCTCCTTCGTGATAGCCAGTCCCAGCCCGATGCCGCGCTTGGATTTGCCGCTCATGCCCACGAAAAATTCGTTGAAGAGGTCCTTGGCCTCCTCAGGCTTGACCCCGGGACCCTGATCGAGTACGGCAACCTGCGCATACTCCTGGTTCAGGATCTTGTGTATGCCCTCCGGGCCCTGAGAGCCCGTGGTGAGCCGCACCGTCACCACGCCCTGGGGGGGCGAGTGTTTGAGGGCGTTGTCGATGATGTTGTTGAGGGCCTGCTCGATCCTCAAGGGGTCGATGAAGGCCTGGGGGTGATAGTCTTCGGCCTCGACCAGGATCGCCACCCCCTTCTCGTCGGCCTTGATCCGCATGTCCTGCGCCACATGGCGGATGAGATCGAGGAGGTCCACCTTTTGCCTGCTCAGCGTCAGGCGGCCCGAATTGATGCGCGCGAAGTCGAGCAGGGCGTTGGAGAAATTCAGGAGCTTCTCGCAGTGTTTCTCGATCTCCTGCACACAGTCCTGCTGGCCCTCGTTCAGGCATGCCTTGGCATCCTTGGCCAGCATGCGCGCATACCCGCGGATCACGGTCAGGGGGACCCTGATCTCATGCGAGGCCACATGCAGGAAGCGGGTCTTCAGCGCCAGGAGCTCCTTCTTGCTGGTAATGTCCCTGACCACCCCGACATAGCACTGGTCATTGCCGATCATGATCCGGCCGATCGAGATCTCGATGGTGATGATCTGGCCGTCTTTGCGCTTGGCCAGGACCTCCAGGTTGGGGATGAAGACATGCTCCTGTGCGGGGCGCAAGGCCTTCGCCAGGATACGCATGGACTCCCGCACCAGAAAATGCCGGATATGCCGGTCGATGAGATCCTCGGCCTCATACCCCAGGAGGTCCTGCAGCTTCTTGTTGATCAGCATGAAACGGCCGTCGCGCAGGATGTACATCGCGTCGATGGCGTTCTCGATCAGGTCGTGGTACTGATCGTGGGCCCGCATGAGATCGCGTTCCTTGAAGCGCTCCAGGGTCACGTCCCGCACGCAGACGAGCACCTGCAGGTTGGGCTTGACCGGCAGCACCGAAAGCTCCAGATTGAGCACGCGCTTGCCCACGGGAATGTCCATGATGATCTCGGGCATATCGATGGCGAAGCGCTTGGTGGTCTCTGTGCCGATGATCCCGCCGATATTGTCGCCCGTGCCCAGGCCCAGCAGTTCGACCGCCTTGCGGTTCATGGTGGTGATGAACCCGTCGGGGTCGGTGGTCAGCACGCCGATGGACATGTAGTTGAAGACCTTGATGGCGTGCTTGCCGAACTCCTCCAGGGCCCGGTCCGTCATGCAGAGCTCTTCCTTGAGCGTGCGGTTCATGTCCTCGACGTCGCGCATGAGCCTGACGTTGCGCAGGGCCAGGGCTGCGGGGGCCAGGAGCATGTTCATGAGGGCGAGGTCCTCGCGCGTGAAGGCCCCGCGCTTGGAATGGCTCAGGTGCAAGACCCCCACGAGCTCGCCCTTGCCGTAGGCCAGGGGCAGGCTCATCATGGAGCCGATCTTGACCTTCATGTCCCTGAGCTGCACCATGGGTTCGTTCATGGCGTCCTTGATGATGATGGGCTCCAGGGTCTGGGCCACCAGGCCCGCGATGCCCTCGCCGATGGGGAAGGTCTGGCCGAGAGATTTCTCGGAGTAGCTCGATATCTCATCGCCGACGCCCTTGGCGGCGCGGATTTCCAGGCGTTTGCCGTCGGACGACGGCATCATCAGAGAGGCGTTCTCTGCCACGGTCTCGTCGATGACGATATCGAGGATGGCGCCGGCCACGGCCTCCACGTCCGGGGCATAGGAGAGTGCCAGGTTGACCTTCCTCAGGATGGTCAACTCCTTCATGAGCACATCGTCCATTGCCCGCTCCTCTTTCAACCCGCCCCCTAGCGATTGCGCCGCTTGGCCTTCTTGGCCATCTTGCGCTTGTCCTTCTTCATCTTCAGGTCCACGAGGCTGCGCTTGGGCTGCTGCGGCATGGCCTCGGAGACCATATCGGCCATCTCTCCCAGACCCATGCGGGACAGGGCCTTCTTGTTGCCCTTGCCCAGGTTGCGCATGAGGCCGCGCATGGTGTTGAACCTGGCCATGAGCTCGGACACCCTGTTCCGGGGCTGGCC
>JAKIXL010000197.1:2633-2881 GCA_022709105.1 Thermoplasmatota archaeon
CCCCCGCATGGTCTTGAAGCGGCCGATCAGCCCCGTCACCTGGGACACGGGCTGACCGCTGCCTCTGGCGATACGGGCGATGCGGCTTTCACCCAGCTCGTCCGGATGAGAGCGCTCGTAGCGGGTCATGGAGTTCACGATGGCCTCGACCCGCACCAGCTCCCGCTCATCGATCTTCATGCCCTGCGGCACGCCCAGGGCGCCCAAGGGCAGCTTATCAAGGATATCGGTCAGCGGTCCCATTTTCT
>JAKIXL010000198.1 GCA_022709105.1 Thermoplasmatota archaeon
TTCGTTCGCCGTTCAGGCAGCCCCGCAACCGGGACACGACGCTTTCAGATGCTATAGTGCCCATGCGACAAAGGCTTATAATGCTTATTATCTGATTTCAGAACATACGGACCATGGTCCGTTCTATTGGTTATCATCGCCCACCAAGGCCTGAAGGCCGATGAGATGAAAAATAAGGAAAAGTGGTGGGTCTGTCCGAATTTGAATCGGAGTCACCAGCACCCCAAGCTGGAAGGATACCAAGCTACCCCACAGACCCTTGGACAAAGGGGTTAAAGCGAAGAGGTTTATATATCTTTTAGCCCAGCGGGATTACCTCGTCCACCAGGTCGGCGTGCGCTACGATCATGCGGCGGCAGCAGTATCGCTTCAGCCCCAGGTCATCGAGCACCTGCTGGGGGTCCTCTCCCAGCTGGACCCGCTTAAGGTACGTCTGATAGACGCCCCCTATGACCTTGCCGCAAGTGAAGCACCGTACCGGGATGATCATGTAAGCTCACCTGTAGGACTTCTGCCTCTTCTTCCTGGCGCCGCGGCCAAGAGGCTTCTTCGGAAGCTTCCTGCGTGGGTCGCTGATCAGGAGAGAGCGGTCATATTCCTTGAAGAGCTTCTCCAGCTCATCGTCCTTTAGAAAATCGACCAGTCCTTTGGCGATTGCGGTGCGCGATGCCTCGGCCTGGCCCATGAATCCGCCGCCCGCCACATTGACGGACACGTCGACCTTGGAGGCCTTATCGCCGGCGAGGGCCATCGGTTCCATGATCTTGAGGCGCGCGAGCTCAGGAGTGAATATGTCGATCGGGACGTTGTTTATCCTGACCTTGCCGCTGCCTGCGCTCACGACGCATCTGGCCACGGCCTCCTTTCTCTTGCCGCTGGTATTAACAACTTCTGCCATCTAACTCACCTCAGCCTCGATCCCAGGTGCTCGGCTACCTCGCCCAGGGTAACGTACTTGTCGGTCCACAGGTTGGTTGCGCTCTCCACCCTCTCCATCTTAACGGAGGCCATTTCCTTCGGCACCCCAACGAACACCTTGAGATGCCTATAGACCTCTCTGCCGCGCGAGGTCTTGAACGGTATCATTCCGCGCACGGTCCTCTTCAGGATCAGGTCGGCCCTCTTGGGGAAGAACGGCCCATTGATCTGTTTTCCACGCTTGTACTTGGCCTGGTAATTATCGAGAATAACGTCCCGGTTGCCGGTTATAATCGCCTTTTCAGCGTTGACGACGACAACATCCTCTCCGTCCAGAAGGCGCTTGGCCACGTTGGTGCTCAGGCGTCCCAGGATATGGCCTTCGGCATTGATCACTATGGTCATATCATTCACCCCATGATCCTGATGCCTGTACCGGCCGGATTATCTGCGACCAGTTCGGGAATGGTCATCTTCTTTCCGCCGGCCTTCTCAATCGCGATGGACGCGGACTCTGAGAACTTGAACGCGGCGACGGTGATCTTTTTCTTGAGGCTCCCGGCGCCCAGTACCTTGCCGGCAACGACTATGACGTCGCCTTCGTTCGCATATCTCTCCAACTTGCTCAGGTTGACCTCGGCCCAGTTCTTGCTGGACTTCTCCAAACGCAGAGCAATGTCTCGCCAGATGGCGGTATCCTTCTCCCGGGACTCCCTCTTCAGGTCGCTGATGAGGGCCACCAGGTTGGGATCCGTCTTTAAAGTCTTTTTCATTCTGACTCCCTCGACATTGAGCAAGCCACTAATAGGCAGGTATTAATTAAACTTTGCTTTGTTCCAAGTCATTGAAGGAGCGCCCGCCAGATCATCTGGCCCTTCGCAGACGGCCCTTGCCCTGAGACACTAGGCGGCCTGACCGGACCAGATGCTCGGCCGCGAGCTCTAACCGGACCCGGACCTGCCCGGGAATCGATTCATACCTATAGAACGCAGCGGTCCTCTCGATGAGTTCTTCCCTGGCCATGTCATCGTTCTCTCCCATGCAGTAAAGCTCCGCCTCCGCTATCTCCTCAAGGGCTACGAGACCCAGGTCCATTGGCTCCCTGCCTTCAGGCCGGCGGATCGGCGGAATGGACATCTGGGCAGACCAAATGAAACCGTCCTTCAGACTAATAGCTCCGCTCTTGGTAAGCGCGTATAGGCGCTCCGATAGTGCCCGCTCCACGTCCTCTGGCCGGTGCACGTGACCGTCGAGTACATCTCTTGCCACGTCGCGGTGCACCGGGCCTCTTTCCTTGACCAGGTCCAAAAAGGCCGGCAAGAACGTTTCTTTCTCTAAGGCAAAATCATTCGGGGCGGCCCCTGTTCCAGGAACATGCGATATGCCCGGACCTACCGCCCTGCTCGCGCCGTCGGCTGCCGCAAGGGCCTTTTTCACCTTCTCGATCTCCTTCGATCGATCTTCGACCCACTCTTTCGACCAGATGCGATGGATGTTCCACCCCAGGCCTCGGAGGACGCTCTCTCGGATGCGGTCCCGGTCCCTGGCGGTCTTGCCGGAGCGGTAGGCGTTGCCGTCACACTCTATGCCTAAAAGGAACGTTCCCGGTCGGGCAGGGTCCTCGACCGCCAGGTCAATGCGGTAGCCCGAGCAACCTACTTGCCTATGGACCCTCATCCCCTCTGCCACCAACGCTCTGTGCACATCGTCCTCTAGCGAAGGATCAAGGTTCGGCCAGTTTTTTCGATCGTGACCGGCCTGCACGATGTCTTGTCTTCCTCCGCTCGCGGCGAAGGAGATGTAGTCCTTCAACAACCTTGTGCCAACGCTTGACGAGCCATCGATATCATCGGCTCCGATCGACGCCACCAGCTTCACGTGCATCCTCGCTCTCGTTATGGCAACGTTCAGCCGGCGCTCTCCGCCCGCCTTGTTCAGGGGTCCGAAGTTCTGGTGCATGC
>JAKIXL010000199.1 GCA_022709105.1 Thermoplasmatota archaeon
TCAGTCCTGGTGATCGGACACATCGATGCCGACGGGATAACCGCAGCGTCCATTGCAGACTTCGCTCTGGACAGGGCGAAGATACCCAGAGAGATTATGTTCGTCAAGAAACTGGATGCTTTGGAGGTCAATAGGGCCGCAGCCCACCCGGCAGAGAAGGTTTGGTTCGTCGATCTCGGCAGCGGAGCGCTCTCTTCTCTGGACAGTGAGAGGTTCATCATCACCGACCACCACCAGGTGGACCTTGGGGGGAGATCGGAACGGAAAGGTCACGTGAACCCCCATATGTTCGGCATCGATGGTTCTTCGGAGGTCTCAGGGGCCGGCGTGACCTATGCTGTCGCGAAGCGCATGGGCCCCAATAACGATGATCTGGCGGCGCTCGCCGTGGTAGGCGCAGTAGGTGATTATCAGGAATCCGCCGAGGGTCGGCTTGCAGGCTACAACCGGACGATACTGGGGGATGCCATTGCCTCGGGGCAGATCACAGCGGAGAAGGATGTCCGCCTCTTCGGCCGGCAGACCCGCCCGGTCCACGCGCTTCTTCAATATTCATCGGAGCCGTCGCTCATGCCCTTCATCACTGGAGAGCGCGTGAAGACCGATGCCGCCTTTGTCGACCCCGTTGATGAGGAAGGGGAGAAGATGGCGGTGATCGATTTCCTTGAAGAACTGGGCATCGTCCTCGTAAAAGATGGTTCCTTCAGAACATGGTGCCAGTTGGGCCTGGATGAAAAGCGGACCATAGTGAGCGCTCTGGTCGAACGGATCTTGGACTCAGGCAAGGGATTGCCTCTTGTCCGTCGTCTCATAGGCGAAGCGTATACGTTGACCCCGAACCTTCCCGGCGCTCCCTTAGGATGGTTGACCGGACTGGAGGAAGGAGCGCCCAAGGATTCCAACGGCTTCGCTTGGAGGCCGAGCGCCAGAGCCCTCTTGGACGCCAAGGAGTTCTCCACCCTGCTCAACGCGTGCGGCCGCCATGAGCGTGCCGATGTTGGGCTCCAGATATGCCTGGGGAACCGGGAGGGAGCGCTATGCATCGCGCTCGAGCAGCAGGACGATCATCGACGCAGGCTCAGAGAGGCGTTGGACCTTGTGAGGATCTCCCCATCACATATGGCTCGGACGGTGACAAAGGAAGGGGTCGAGCTTAAGGCCGTCAGGTACTTCCATGGAGGCTCGGAGATAGGGGATACCATCGTAGGCATAGTCGCAGGCATGCTCCTTAGCAGCAGGAACTTCCCGACAGACCGGCCTCTCATCGCCTTCGCCCAGTCAGGGGATGGTACCTGTACCGTCAAAGTATCGGGACGGGGGACCAAGGACCTGGTCCGAAGGGGCATGGACCTCGCACAGGCCATGAGATCCGCTGCGGAGATCGCGGGAGGCAATGGCGGAGGTCACAACATCGCCGCCGGGGCCACCGTTCCGGAGGGGAGGGAGGAAGAGTTCCTCCTGGCGATCGATGACATCATCAGCGCGCAGATGGGGCCATCAGTTTGATCAGGATAGCCTTCTGAGCATGCATCCTGTTCTCCGCCTGGTCAAATACGACGCTCTGCGGCCCGTCGATCACCTCTGCGGCGACCTCCGACCCTCGATGGGCCGGCAGACAGTGCATGAAAATGCTTCCCTTGTTGGCCATTGACATCAGCTCTTGGCTCACATGATATGGGGCGAGGGCACGCATCTTCTCCCGTCCCTCGTCCTCCTGGCCCATGGATATCCACGTGTCGGTATAGATCACGTCCGCTCCCCTTGCGGCCTCCTGCGGAGAGGTCACCACCTCGCTGACCGCCCCGTTCTTTTCGGCGATCGATCTGGCGGAAGCGATCGCTCCTGGGTCCGGCCTATGCTCCGGAGGTGTGGCGGCCATAAAGTCCATACCTACGATCGCGGCCCCTAGGGACAGTGAATTGCAGACGTTGTTCCCATCACCGATGTAAGCCAGCTTGAGACCCTGGAAAGATCCCTTCCGCTCCATGATGGTCATGAGGTCGGCGGCGATCTGGCAAGGGTGCTCGAGGTCGTCAAGAGCGTTTATCACCGGCACTGTTGCCGCACGGGCGAGCTCCAGCATATTGGCGTGGCTGAACGCCCGGTACACGATCCCATCGACGTACCGGCTAAGGACCTTGGCGGTGTCCCCGATGGTCTCTCCCCTCCCCAGCTGCGAATCCCTTTGACTGAGATATATTGTATGGCCGCCCAGCTGCAGCATGCCTGCCTCGAAGGATACGCGGGTGCGGGTGCTCGATTTCTCGAATATCATGCCTAGGGTCCTGCCCTTCAGCTGCTGACCGCTCTTGTCGTTCCTCTTCTTCAGCTCCAAGGCCGAGCCGAGGATATCTGAGATATCCGCACGTAGGTCAAGCACTGAAATGACGTCCTTCTTCATGTTTTCGCTCTCAGAAGATGGGTGCCCCACTTAACCGTTATGTAGAGATATGTACACTATTGGCCCCATATTGTCGCTCAAAGGTCTTGCGGAACTTGGACAGCACTGCTCCAGGTCGATGGGGCATGCGTTCCTTCAGGTGCTCCTTTACCTGCAGTAGGCCTTAGCGTGGCCTGGAAGCGAAGAAAGATTTAATTAGATTAAGGCATTGAGGGCTTGCCGCTACGGCCGGGTTGGGGTAGCCTGGCATCCTGTGGGACTGTGGATCCCTAGACTCGAGTTCAAATCTCGGACCCGGCCCCCTTTTCAGCTCATCCATCTTCTTATGGCCGGAAGCGCCGGCGACCAGACGGGCCAACGCTGGTTCAGGCCGGGACCTCTTCTATGACCACGAACTCCTTCTCTATGAACGCCAGGTCCTTGGTGTTGATGGTCAGGGGGTCCACCGGCACTATGAGCTTTGCTCC
>JAKIXL010000019.1 GCA_022709105.1 Thermoplasmatota archaeon
CAGCGACGAGGTGTATCGAGAGATGGCCTATGGACCGGTCCCCCGGGCAACGTTTCACTTCGGGGAGAACGCCGTTTCGGTCTCCAGCGTTACCAAGCTCAACGGCCTGCGCGGGCTCCGGGCAGGATGGCTGATCGGAGCGCCGGACGTGGTCCGGAAGGTCGAGGCCGCCAGGATCTACACCTCCTACCGCCTGCCGGCGATAACCTGCGAGTACGCCGCGGAGGCGGTCAAGCGGAGGGAATGGTTCAGGGAGAGGGCGCTTCGCACTGCGGAGAGGAACCTGCCCGAGCTCAAAGGATGGCTTGAGAGCGAGCCTCGGATCGCATGCCGCCTTCCGGACGGGGCCTTGATGGCCCACCTTCGCCTTCCGCCGGGGATCGATGACCTGGACCTAAGCGAGCGCCTGCTGGATTCCAAGGTGGCGGTCGGCCCTGGCCGCTACTGGGGGGCGCCCGGGACCATCAGAGTGACCTTCTCCTGCTCCCGGTCGGAGCTGGCATCCGGACTGGGAGCGATATCCTCCATCCTGGACGCGATCGGCGCTCCAAGATGAGCGCAGCGGATCAGGGGACCAGCGGCATGGCGCGGGGATAGGAGCCGAGCACCTTGACGAAAACGGCCCGCCTCACCAGGTCGGTGAGCGCGTCGGCCACCTTGGGATCGTTCACATGGCCGTCGATGTCCACGAAGAACACGTACTCCCATGCCCTTCCCTTCCGCGGTCGGGACTCCACCTTGGTCATATTGATGCCCCGCCCGGCGAAAGCGCCCATGGCCTCATAGAGAGCTCCCGGAACGTTCCTGGTGGCAAAGGCCAGGGAGGTCTTGTCGCCGCGGTCGAGCAGATGCGAGGAGCGACGCAGCGCGAAGAACCTGGTGTAGTTCTCGTCGCTCCCCTGGATCCCTTCCCTCAGCACCTTCATCCCATACGCCTCGGCAGCCCGGCGGGAGGCGATGGCCGCCTCGTCCTTTATTCCGCGCTCCTTGATCAGCCGCACCGAACCAGCGGTGTCGAAGGCCGGGACCTTCTCCCATCCCGGATATCTGGCAAGAAAGCTTCGGCACTGTCCCAGAGCCTGAGGGTGCGAATAGACGCGGACGATGTCCCCGATATCCGAACCGGGATGGGATATGAGGCAGTGGACCACTGGCACCAGCACCTCGCCGACGATCACCAGGTCGTTCTCCAGCAGCAGATCGTTCACGGCGGTGACGGAGCCCTCGATGGAGTTCTCCACCGGCACGATGCCGTGCTCCGCATCCCCCCGTTCCACAGCCCGGAACACCGACTCGAAGTCCGGGCAGGGCATGGTGTCCACTCCCGGGAAGAATGAGGCGGCGGCATCCTCGGAGAACGCTCCCTTCACTCCCTGGAACGCGACCTTGCTCATGGTCACCCGCCGAAGAACTCGCGGTGTATCGTCTTCGTGGTCTTCTCCAGGTCCTTGCGCTTCACCGTGAACGTCAAGGCCACGGTGGACGCTCCGGCGGATATCAGGCTGATGTTGGTCCCGCTGCCGGCAACGATGCTGAACACCTTCCCTGCAATGCCCTCCTTCTGCCCCAGCCCTTCGCCCACCAGGCAAAGGAGCGCGACATCGCGGACCGTCTCCACGCGATCGACCACGCCCTTTTTCGCTTCGCTCATGACCTTCTCCGCCCTCTTCAGGTCCCGCTCCTCGATGAGCATGGACACGCAGGTCTGGGACGTAGCCGCCGAGTAGACGTTGATGCCGGCCTCCGAGAGCAGGGTGGACATCTCGGACATCACTCCAGATTTCGAGCCGAGCCCCGCGCCGTAGACCTTGACCATGGCCATGTTGGGCATGCTAGATATGCTCTTTATGGTGCGGTTGCCCTCCACCCCCTTGGGGTTGATGGCAGTGCCCTCGTAGTCCGGCTTGAAGACGTTCTTCACCCGGATGGTGATTGCCTTGGCCCTCGCCGGTTCGACCGTCCGGGGATGCAGAACCTTGGCGCCGAAGTAGGAGAGCTCGGCCGCCTCCTCGTAGGACAGCTGGCCGATGGGCACCGCCTCGGGCACGACCTTGGGGTCGGCGGACATGAACCCGTCGACGTCCTTCCATATCTCCAGGCTGTCCGCGTCGATGGCATTGGCTATCACGCTGGCGCTGTAGTCCGTGCCGTTTCGCCCGAGGAGGGTGATGAAGCCCTCGTGGGTCTTTCCGAAGAAGCCGGTGACCACCGGGGTCTCCTGCCTCTTGAACATCTCATAGATGCGGGGAGCGATGTTGCTCCTCGTGGTCTCCATGTCCACGGTGGCCGAGCCGAACGTGCCGTCAGTGACGATCCCCAGATCATCGGCCTCCACGGGAACGGCGTTGACCCCCATCTCCTGAAGCATGGCCGCCATGACGATGACGCTCATTCGCTCTCCGAAGGACTGCACCAGGTCCCTGGTCCTAGGGGTCAGCTCCTCGAGGTAGATGATGCCGTACAGGATGCGCTCCAGGCGGACCAGCCGCGCGGTGAGCTGGCTGACCGCGGTCTGTTTTACGTCCATGCTCCCGGCGACCTCGGTAAGCAGCTTGAGGTGGCGGTCCTTCAGCGTCCTCACGAACTGCTGCACCTCCTCTTCCCGGCGGACCCTGGACATGAAGTCCAGGAGCGAGTCGGTTATCCCCTGTATTGCCGACACCACTATGACCTTCTCCTCTTTGTCGGAGGCTATGATCTCGCCCACGCTCATCATGCTGGCACCGTCCTTCAGCGAGGACCCTCCGAACTTCTGGACCTTCATCCTTTCCTGACCCTCCGTATGATGTCCTTTGGGATCCGATTCACGCAGATCTCCGCCTCATCGCGGGTCAGCCCGGCGCCCATGGCTATATGCACCGCGCGCTCCTCGGAGATAAGGTCGTCGGGCGAATGGGTATCGGTGTTCACGACCATCTTGGCATCGACCTTGCGGGCCATTCGGACCACATGCCCATTTGTCATAGCGTGCCACGGCCTCGAGGTGATCTCCAGCACCACTCCGTTGTCGGAGGCGGCCTGGGCGTCCTCCATGGTGATGAAGCCGGGATGCGCAAGTATGTTCACGTCGGGATTGTTCACCGCCGCGCGGTTCGTTCCCTTCTCCACCGGTTCGGCGATCGTTTCCCCATGGACGACGATTATCTCCGCCCCGGCCTTCTTGGCCATCTTGATCACGGAATCCATCTTGGCGGCGGGGATGTGCGTGAGCTCGACCCCTACCAGCATGTCCAATCCCCATTCCGCCGCCAGGGGGATGGCCTTTTTAGTTTCCTTTATCAGGCGGTGGATGTTGGTGGTGTCCGCATGATCGGTCACCGCGATGGCCTCGTGCTTCATGACCGCGGCCCGTCTGGCAAGCTCGATGGGCAGCAGTTCGCCGTCGCTGTGGAGCGTGTGCATGTGAAGGTCTATCCTCATCTCTTTGCCCCCTTGTGCCTTTCGGAAAGCTTCCTGAACACCTCGGACATGGGAAGGTCGAGGAACTCATAAAGGACCATCTGGTGGTAGATCAGGTCGGCGGCCTCCCAGATCTCGCCGTTCCGGTCCTTGCCCTTCCCCGCGATGGCGAGCTCTCCGGCCTCCTCCACCACCTTCTTCAACACCTTGTCCTCGTCGGACAGCAGCTGGTTGGTGTAGCTGCCCGGCCGAGGGCTCTCCTTGCGGTCGCGGATGATCCTCCTCAGCTCCGGGATGATGGAAGCGGTGCCGTCCAGGGAACCGTACAGCACCTCGTCGAAGCAGGACGGCCGGTCCAGGTGGCAGGCGTTGCCCGTCTGCTTCACTCTGATGAGCAAAGTGTCGTTATCACAGTCCGTCTGGATGCTCACGATGTCCTGAACATGGCCGGATTCCTCGCCCTTCATCCACAGCCTCTGCCGGGAGCGGGACCAGAAGTGGGTCCGGCCGGTGGACAGCATGAGGTTGTACGACTCGAGGTTGGCCCAGGCCATCATCAGGACCTCGTTGGTCTCCGCGTCCTGCACGATCGCGGGGATGAGCCCGTCATCATCGAACCTTAGGCCGGTCACCGCACCAGCACCCCCCGGTCCGCGAGGTATCTCTTAACATCGCCAACGGTGTAGGTGCCGTAGTGGAAGATAGAGGCCGCCAGGGCGGCCGAGGCATTGGTCTGCTCGAACACCTGATAGATGTGCTCCGGGCCCCCGCATCCGCCAGAGGCGATGACCGGGATGTCCACGCTGTCCGCCACGAGCTGCGTGAGCTTGATGTCGTACCCTTTTGTCGTGCCGTCGGCGTCCATGCTGGTGAGCAGGATCTCTCCGGCCCCCCGGTCCTGCATCTCATAGGCCCAGTCGGCGGCGTCATGCTCGGTGCGCTGCCTTCCGCCGTGGGTGTACACCTTCCATCCACGCCCCTCGCGCTTTGCGTCGATCGCCACAACCACGCACTGGCTGCCGAAGTCCTCGGCACATGCGGTGATAAGCACAGGATCATGGACCGCAGCAGTGTTCACCGAGACCTTGTCGGCCCCGGCGTTGAGCGCCAGCCTCATGTCCTCCTTGGTGCGTATGCCTCCGCCCACGGTCAGCGGGACGAACAGCCCCTCCGCGGTACGCTCCACGACTTCCAGGAGCGTCTTCCTGGCGTCAGAGGTGGCGGTGATGTCCAGGAACACTATCTCGTCAGCGCCTTGCCGCTCGTACTCCATGGCCAGGTCCGGAGGGTACCCTACTCCCTCCAGGTTCTGGAACTTGACCCCTTTGACCACTCGGCCCTCGGTGACGTCCAGACAGGGAATGATCCTCTTGGTCAGCATCCTAGCCGCTCCCGAACCTCACAGTGTCCTTGGTGCTCAGTACGTTCTCCCGCGGGACGATGGCCTTCCTCAGCGCGGTGCCCAGGGCCTTGAAGGTGGCCTCGACGACATGGTGCTCGTCGATCCCACGCTCGATGATGGCGTGCAGGGTGATGCCGGAGGACATGGCGAACGAGCGGAGGAAGTGCGCGTAGAGCGCGTCCGGGCATTCGGCATCGCAGTAAGGGCGGTCCACTATGTCCAGCGCCACGGTCACCAACGCATCGTCCATGGGCACCATGGCCGAGGCGATGCGGTCCACGGGAACATCCCCCAAGGCCTGCCGGAACGCCGTGCCCAGCGCGATGGCCACATCCTCCACCAAGTGATGGAGGTTGTCACCGCTCGCCTCCAGCGTCAGGTCGAACGACGCGTACCGGGCGAGGGTCTCCAGCATGTGCCGGAGGAACTGCTCTTCCACGGTCACATCGGACCGTCCGGCGCCGTCCAGGCGCAGTGACAAGGAGATCGAGGTCTCCTTGGTCTTCCGCGTCAGCTTTGCCTCTCTCATCGCTTCCATACCTCCTCAGGCCTGATAGTGCCCTGATACAGCGCCAGGCCGACGACCGCTGACCTCACGCCGATGTCCTCGAGGGCGGCAAGGTCGTTCACAGTGGTGACGCCTCCGGAGGCGATCACGTCGTGGGGGCACATTTCCACGAACCGCCTCATCTCCTCGATATCGATCCCTTTGGCCTTGCCCTCAACGTTGACGTTGGTGTGGAGCACTCCTGCCAGTGGCAGCCCCTCCGTGCTCCGGAGCGTTTCGCGGAGCCTGCTCTCCGAGGACTCCTTCCAACCTTTGAGCTGGATCCTCCCGTCCTTTGTGTCGACCGCCAGCACCACCTTGTTCCGGTTGGTCCGGGCCAGGTCCTGGAACCATTCAGGGTCGGTGATGGCCCTGGTGCCCACCACAACCCTGGAGGCGCCAAGGGCGAGAAGGGTCTGGACAGCCTCGGTGGTGCGGATGCCCCCACCGACCTGGAGGGGGACCTTGACCTTGGACATGATGGATGTGATGGCCCCGAAGTTATCGCCTCTCCCCATGGCCGCGTTCAGGTCGACCAAATGTATGGCTGGCGCGCCCTTGCCCTCCCAGTCGAGAGCGACCTCCCGAGGGTCGGGAAGGGAAACCTTCTCGGTGCCCGGCCTTCCGCCAACCAGCTGCACGGCCTTTCCGTCCAATATGTCCACTGCCGGTAATACCATCATAGCTTGGCCTCGATGAATTTGACGAAGTTCCTCAGGAAGGTCGCCCCTGACGCGCTGCTTTTTTCCGGGTGGAATTGCACTCCGAGCACATTCTTTTTTCTGAACGCGGAGGGGAACTCCCCGAAATAATCGGTCCGAGCGATGGCCACATCCTCCTCCGGGCGGCCGTGGAAGGAATGCGCGAAGTAGAAGTACGGAGAGGTCACGCCGTCGAAGAAGCGATCATCGGAGCGGACCTTGTTCCATCCCATGTGCGGAACCCGCTCCGCCTTTAACTTGACCACCTGCCCCTTGATGAACCCAAGCCCCGGGCCTCTCCCCTCCTCGCTGCCCTCGAACAATATCTGGGCGCCGACGCAGATGCCCAGGCACGGGGTGCCGGATTCGAGCCGGTCGAGGATGATGTCACGATAGGGAAGCAGGCGCTCCATGGCGCTGTCGAACGCGCCGACCCCAGGGAGGACGATGACCTCCGCGCTCAGCAGGTTGCGCATGTTCGACTCTACGACCGGCCTCGCTCCCGCCAGCTCCAGCGCCTTGCGGATGGAGTGGAGGTTGCCAACCCCATAGTCGGCCACCGATACCCGGACCTTAGGCCGCTGGCCGATGCGGTACGAGTCCGTCTCCTCCGGATACTTCACCGATCTCCTGATCCTTCCCAATCCTCGGTCACCTCCTTCAGCTTGAGGAGCAGCATATCGTTCAGCTCCCTGGTGCCGATGGTCGTCCGGACGCAATCCTCCAGCATCCGCAGGTGGCCGAAGTCCCGAATGAGCACGCCCTTTTCGGCCAGCCTCCTTACGAGGTCGGAAGAGGGTCTGGGGCTGCGGAACATGATGAAGTTGCTCTCTGACGGGAAGGTCTTGAAGCCCAGACCGGCCAGTCCGGAGGCTAGCCTGCTCCTCTCCTCGCGCACCAGGCCCACCGCCGCGTCCACGTAGGACGTGTTCTTCAGCGCGGCGATGGCGGTCAGTTCGCTCACCCGGTCCAGCGAGTAGGGTATCTTCACCCGCTGCATGACCCCGGCCATCTTCAGGTTGGAGGCCATGTATCCGACCCGGAAGCCCGCGAGCCCGTACGCCTTGGAGAACGTTCGGGTGACGATGAGGTTCTCGAACTCATCCACCCGGGACATGAACGATTCACGGGCGAACTCCCCGTAGGCCTCGTCCACGATCACCGGGCCGTCGTGCTCCCGGACCACCCGCTCCACGTCCCGGTGGTGGAAGCAGTTGGCGGTGGGATTGTTTGGCGTGCACAGGATGATCATCTTCCCCCTCGCGTCCAGGAGAGCATCGGGGTCCAGTTGGAACCCCTGCCCGAGATCGGCGGTGATGAAGCGGCCGCCATTTACCTTGACGAAGAAGCTGTGGAGGACATAGGATGGGTACGGGGCCACCACGGTCTCCCCCGGTTCCATGAAGGACTTGAAGGCGACATCCAAAGCCTCGTCCGATCCGTTGCCGACCACGAAGTTGTCCGCCTCCAGCCCATATTTCTCGGCCAGCGCCGCCCGCAGTTCGTCTGAGTACGGCGTCGGGTATTGGTTAAGGTCGAGGTCCATGCACCTCGCGAGAACGTCCTTCACCACGGTGTTCGGGCCCAGAACGTTCACCGAGGTGTCCATGCGCACCGCCTTGACCTTTGGATTGTAGTAGAGCGGAATGTCCCGCACGGTGGACCTGACCCACGATTCGTTCATCCGCTCACCTCAAGGCACCATGCGATCTATGGGGACGATCAGTATGCCCGTGGCCCCCAGACGCTTCAGCTTGTTCACCGACTGATAGATGGCGGTCTTGTCCACCACCACATGGATCGCGACCACGTCGTCCCTGCCCATCAGGCTCATGACCGTGGGACCGGCTATCCCAGGCAGGAAGTGGCGCACATCTTCCAGGGCGTCGACGGGCACGTCGGCCATGAGGTATCGCTTACCCTCGGCGTCCATGACGGAGCGGATCGCTGAGGCCAGCTCCTCCAGCTCGGCCCCTTTGGTCCTCATCGCCTCCCGGTTGGCTATCAGCACCGCCTGGGACTCGGCGATCACCGCGATCTCCTTCAGACGGTTGGTCTTCAGGGTGCTTCCGCTGGACACCAGGTCCACGATGAGGTTCGCAACGCCCAGGTGGGGGGTGACCTCCGCCGCTCCGGATATCACGGTGACGTCGACCTTCTTGCCCCGCGACTCAAAGTACTTCTGGGTCAGGTGGGGGAACGAGGTGGCGACCATCGAACCGTCGGGGACGTCCTCGACCCGGTCGATGCCCTGCCCTTCGGGGACGGCGACCGAAAGGCGGCACCTCCCGAAGCCCATGTCCAAGAGCTTGTGCACCTCAAGGCCGGACTCCAGCACGAGGTCGTAACCGGTGATGCCCATGTCCACCGCTCCATTGTGGACGAACCTCACAATGTCCTGGGCCCTCAGGAACATGACCGAGAGGTCGCCGTTCTTAACGTTGGCATATAGCTTCCTGTCCCCCCCGTCCTCGATCTCCAGGCCGGCCTGGTTCAGGATCTGGATGGACCGCTCGTTCAACCGCCCCTTGTTCGGCACGGCCAGTTTGATGGACATCACTTCACCTTTCAAAGCGTCAGAGGTGATATCCTATCCTCATTTATAACATATGGGATTTTTCCAGGCGGTCCAGCAGCCCTGTTCCCTTCTTTCCCGCCGGCGGCAACATATATCTCCGTTCAGCTTCATTTTATTATTCCGCAATGAAGGTGATGCTCGCCACCCCGCCGTGGAGGTCGACCGAGCGTTGGCCGCCGCTGGGGCTGCTGTACCTTGCCGGAAGCGTGAAGAGGGAGCGAGGGGACGATGTAGTGGTGGAGGACGCCTTCTGCCGCAACCTGTCCGTGGATCAGTTGGTGGAACGCGTTGCGGCCGAGCGCCCGGACGTGCTGGGGATGAGCTGCTCCACCCACACCTTCAACGTCACGATGGACGTGCTTAGAGGAGTGAGAGAGACCCTTCCGGACACGGTCATCGTTCTGGGCGGGTACCATGCTACCTTCGCCGCCCCGTGGATCCTTGAGGGGTACAAGTTCATCGAATACATATTGAAGGGGGAGGCGGAACGCTCTCTGCCTCGGCTGCTGGACCATATCGAGGCGGGCACCGAGCCGGTGGACGTGGAGGGCATATCCTTCATCCGTGCTGACGGAGGGCTGTTCGAACGGCCGCTGGCCCTCATCGAGGACCTTGACGCCCTCGACTTCCCGGACCGATCGCTGCTGGGAGACTTCGAGTATGGGTACGTGTTCCGCGGCGTGCCCCTGACCTTCGGGAAGTTCACTACGATGTCCACGTCCCGGGGGTGTCCGTTCTCATGCGCATACTGCTCGTGCGCCGCCTTCTCCGAGCGGCGGTGGAGGCCGCGCTCCGCGGAGAGCGTGGTGGACGAACTGGAGGTTCTCTACCGCCAGGGCTACCGCGAGTGCGTGATGGTCGACGACAACTTCACCCAGGCGATACGCCGTGTCGAGGACATCTGCCGCCTTGTACGGGAGCGCGGCATACGCATGAGGCTGTTCTGCGAGGGCCGCGCTGGCCATGCTCAGCTATCGCTGCTGAGGAAGATGAGGTCCGCGGGCTTCGAGGTCATCTACTTCGGCGCGGAATCGTCCTCCCCCAAGGTCCTTGATTATTACAACAAGAGGCAGACCCCAGAGCGGACGGCCGAGGCGGTGGACAACGCCAAGCGGGCGGGCATGCTGGTGATCACCTCGTACATCCTGGGGGCCCCGATCGAGACCCGGGAGGAGATGCTATCGACGATAGACTTTGCGTGCTCCCTCCGCCCCCACGGGGTGCAGTACAACATCCTGGACCTTTTGGTCGGCACTCCGCTGTGGGAACGGCTGGCGGAGGCCGGCACGATCGGAGCCGAGGACTGGAGGACCAATCATCGGGTTTACGAGATGTTTCCAGAGAACGCATCCCGGGAGGAACTGGAGGCACTGATCGACAAGGGATACAGCTCATACATCGGAGCCTGGAGAAGTGCCTCGGGCATCATGGAGCTGCTGCGCACATTGTTGATCAACTCGACCGCCCGCAGGATCGTGGCCGGGAATCTCGCCAATCCTGCAGCGAGGAAGCTGATAGCTAGCGGCCTCAGGGACCGCTGATCCTCGGTGCTCATGCCGCCGCTCCCCGATCAAGGTCGCGGAAGGTCCACGCGAACAGGGCGGCCGCCAGGACAAGCAGGGCGCTCAGGGTCCAGAAGCCGCCCAGGTACCATAAGGAGCTGCCGATGACCAGCGCGATGATTATCGGTCCGGAGAACTGTCCGACGTCCATTATGGTATGCAGGAAACCCATCGCCGAGCCGGAGGAGGAGCGCACGCAAAGGTCCGATACGAGCGCCTGAGAGGAGGAGGTTACGGAGGCGAAGCCCAGGCCGAACAGCGCGGAAAGGACCACCAGCAGCGCCGGCTCGAAGCTGAGCGGGAACAGGAGCACGGCAGAGGCGCACAGGAGCAGGCCGAGGATGATGAACCCCCTCCTTCCCCGACGGTCGGACGCCCGCCCCATCAGCGGCTTTATCAACGCCACCGTGACCAGCTGCGCGCCGCCTATGAGGGCCCACCATTCCGCCCCCAGGCCTCCGTTCACCGCATAGTCGATGGAGAACACCTCGAAGGCGCCGTAGGCCAGGTACTGCGCGGCCTCGATCGAGGAGGCCACCACAACCTTTCGGTCGGTCACGATGGAGAGAAGCTGCTCCCGCAGCGGGGAGGCCCTCTTCCCTTTCCCCCCCGGGTCTCGGCCCTGTCCATACACCGCGACGATGGCCACTAGCGCCGAAATGCCGGCCAACGCGACGGCCCAGTACACATCGCGGTAATTGTTCATGGTGAGCACGATGAGGCCCCCGCCAATGAAGGGGGCCAGCCCCCGGCCGACGATGGTGGCCGAGGAATAGAACGACAGGCGGGCGGCCTTGAGGTCGGGAAAATTGTCAACGATGGCCGCGCTGGCCACGGTCCCGAACATCGCAGTGGCGAAGCCGTGGTAGAACCTAACGGCCATCAGCTCGCCCGGGGTGCCTACGACCAGGTAAAGGAGAGGGGCGGTGGCGAAGACCGCTCCTGCGGCATGCATGACCTTCTTGCGGCCAAGGATGTCCGACAAGGACCCGGCAGGCAGGGAGACCAGGATCCCAGGAAGGGTGGAGGCGGCGGCGATGAGGCCCAGGAGCGCGGTGTCCGCGCCAAGGCTGCGCGCGAAGGGGACCAGCACAGGGTTCTTGGCCATCGTCGAGCTGAGGATCGCCAGCGCCCCGGCGAAGCTGAGCCCGTAAAAGAATCGGTCCCTCGGTTCCATGTTCTCCCGAATGTAACGGCGAAGGGAGTTATTTCTCTTCGCGACGCCATGTACCCTGCGCCCTCTCGGGACAGAGCGATGAACATGGCAGGAAAGGAGGATGCGAGCGAGGTTCTAAAGTGGCACACGCGGTGCTTCATTTGCCCGAACAAGGTACGCTGCCGTGACGAGAAGGTGGTCCGCGGGTCCAAGAAATGCATTAACCTGCTCAAGCGCAGGGCCAAAAGGTGATCAAAGGGTCGGGACCTCTATCCGGGAGATCCTACCGGCCGGGACCGCGACCCTTGCCAGCTCAGGCAGGCGGCCCTTAAAGGCCATCTTGTCCCCCACCACGGCAACCGCCCCCTCGACCCCGGCGATGGAGCACACGTCATTTAGAGCGGCCGCCATAACCTCCTCGCGGTCCGAGGTGAGAAGGTTCCCCAACCTGGTGGCGCAGGCGTCGGCCAGGACCACATCGGGGGAGATGACGGTCGCGGCGTCGGAGATCCCGAAGGAAATCGACGGCCCGATGGTGGCCGACGATGTGCATATGCCGAAGATGCCCTCGCGAGGCCGGCATAGGAAGCCAATGCCCTGCACCCGCTCCCCGGCGTAGAGGCCGACCGCGGTGTCGCGGTCCAGAAGGAGGGCGATATCGCCCCCGTTGTCGACGACGGCCTGGGTGGCCCCGGCCTCGCGCATGTCCGCGACCGCCTGCTCGGCGATGGCCCCGGCCACCGCGGCCATGGGCCCTACGCCGGCCTTGCTCGCGGCCGAGCACATGCGCCGGATCAGCGGCGGGGCATCGTCCGGGCAAAGGTACGGCTCCAGCGTGACCCGGAAGACCGGGTCCCTGCCGATGAACCTCTGGACGGTCTCCCTGGACCTGAAGATCGACGCCCGGGCCTCGCTGATGAAGCGCTCCTCGGCCACGATGGTGGCCGCGGTCTCCCCCACCTCGAAGTGCTCCCGCCTCATGTCTTGAGCTTCATCGCCCGAGGGGGGCAGGACGATATGCACAGGCCGCAGGCGATGCATTTCTCGAGGTGGAAGATGACCTTCCACGTGTCGCGGTCCATCTCTATGGCGTCGGCCGGGCAGATGGACACGCACATCCCGCAGTTCGTGCACCTCTCCTCGTCCTTGGTGACGAACTCGTTGAGCTCCTCGACCTTGACCCCCATGTCCTGGAGGTACGCCACTCCTTTGGTGATCTGAGCAGGCTTCCCGTCGACCTCTATCAGCAGCTGCCCGCCCTTCTCCACGACCTCTGCCCTCAGGATGTTGAACTTGAGGTCGAAGTCCTTGACCAGGACATAGGTTATGGGCTCGTTCACCAGCGCGGGGACGAAGTACAGGTTGAACTTACGCTTGGACATCAGAGCACCTCGTCCATGGAGCATACTTCCAGGGGCCTCTGGGCCCTTTCCTCCGGCAACGGGACCACCGGCGCGTTGAGCTCGAACTCCTTGTCGTCGATCATCCTCTTCAGCCTCTCAGCTATCAGCCTAGCCTTGTAGTAAGAGGACAGCGAGGAGGTCTTGACCTTCTTGCCGAACAGTTCCACCGTCCCGCTGCGGAGCTGCGCGTAGCTCACTTCCATCATCGGCCTGCGGTTACGCGATTGTATCGCGTAGTCTAGCACCGGAGCGAAGATGTCCTCGTCGGCCCTTGCCGCATTGGCCATCATGTCCTGGTCAAGGATGGGTATGGGCACCCCGATGCCCACTGCCATGGACAGCCCGTAGCCATGGAAGTTCAGGGCGCGGACGTACTCGGTGCTCATGCCCCGCAGGTCCCCGATCACCGCCAGGGTCCGCCCGGCGGACGAAGGCACGCCATTGCGGTACGGTATGTTGGTCTTGAACTGCGTACCCTCCCAAGCCACATATCCGATGCCTCCGCCCAGGAAGATCCTGGTGCCCATTCCGATGGAGCGGAGCTTGGGGTCCTTGAGCAGCGGGGAGAGCTGCCCGGCGCTGCTGTAGGTGGCGTTCCCGTAGTGCGGCAACAGCTTGCCCATGTAGGTGAACAGCGCCTTCTCAGAGGAATTGGTCGCCACTCCGTAGTTCTGATAGGCGTTCCGGGGATTGTACATGTAGGCCTGGTTCACCGACTTCAATGAGATGTAGGTGTCGATGTCCCGGCGGGGATAGCAGTCGGTTCCACGGCCGGTGGCCCGCAGGTGCACTGCCTCACCGGCGATCAGCGACTCGATCACGTGCGCTCCGCCATAGTCCATGCCGTCGCCCTCCCGCTCCTCCGTCGCTCCGATGTACGCGTCCACGGCGGCGAGGCCGGTGTACGCTGGAACGCCGTTGAGCCAGACCTTGCTCATTCGTATGGGCGGCTCGGCATGCCCGAAGTTGATGAACGCCCCCGAGGAGCACATGGCGCCGAAGGTGCCCGTCGTTACTACGTCCACCTCCTTGGTGGCCCTCTCAATGCCCTGGTCCTCGACCAGCCTGATGGCCTCCTCCGCGGTCAATACCACCGCGTCGCCCCTCTTGATCTTGGCGTTGATCTCCTCGTATGTCCTTTTCAACTTCTCACCTTAAAGCAGCTTCTTGGCGTTCGCCAGCTCGGCGTTGAGGACCGAACCCCCAGCGCCTCCCCGCAGGGTGTTGTGGGAGAGCACGAACATCTTGAAATATGTACCCTTCTTCCTAACGCGTCCGACCACTGTGCTCATGCCCTTGGCCCTTTCCGGCTCGCCGGCATTGACGTCCAGGGCCGGCTGAGGCCGGTCCGCCTCAGAGCGCACGATGATCGGGCGCAGGGGCGCGGTGGCCAGCTTGAGCTTCTGAGGCTCGGCCCGGAACTCATCCATGACCTTGACCAGGTCCTTTGCCTCGGCATCCTCGGAGGTCCGCAGGGTGACCGACTCCAGATGCCCATCGATCACCGGGACGCGCACACAGCTGGCAAGGAACTCCACCGGGTGGTCGATGAACTTACCCCGCCGGACCGAACCCAGGATCTTGGCGATCTCGGTCTCCATCTTCTCCTCCTCGGACCTGATGTAGGGGACCACATTGCTCATGATGTCCAGCGACGGAACGCCTGGATATCCGGCGCCGGAGATGGCCTGATATGTCGATACGCAAGCGAACTCCAGGCCGAAGGCGTCATCGACCGCCTTCAGAGGGACGGCGACGCCGGTGGTCGAGCAGTTGGCGTTGGCGACTATGAAGCCCCCGTCCTTGAAGGTGCTTTGCTTCTTTACCATGTCAAGATGGCCGGCGTTGCACTCGGGGATGAGGAGCGGTACGTAGGCATCCATCCGGTGTGCCGCCGCGTTGGAGAACACCGCGCATCCGGCCTGGGCCAGCTGGGTCTCCAGGCCGCCGGCCAGATCGGACGGCAGTCCGGAGAAGGCGACCCGGCTGGCCTTGGCGATGCGGGCCACGTCCAATTGCTCGATCCTCATGTCCAAGGTATCGTCCATGAACACGTGGTCCCTGACCTTCAGGGTATCTCCCAGCCTTTTCCCCTCGGACCTTTCCGAGGCGTACAGTCCAGCGATCTCGAACTTGGGATGGCCCTCCAGCAGCTGTACGAACCGCTGTCCGATCATCCCCGTGGCGCCCAGGACGGCGACCTTCACCTTTGCCATGTTCACCTGCCTCCGAAATATTCTCTGCCCTCTCTCATCATGCGCTCGAACGCTTCCCTATCATCCTTCAGCGCGGCCTCCATGAGGTCGTCCACCGCTCGCTGGAGATGCTCGAGGGCATCCTTGTTGAAGGGGTTGAGATGCTGTATCTCATAGTAAAGCTGAGCGTTCTCCTCGGCCACATTGCGCGCCGAGTCCACCTGGCGCCGGAAGGTGGTCGATGCCGCACGGTCCAGCTCCATGAATGGCCGACCGCTCCGGCGGAGGGCCTCGAAGAAGGCGATGTTGACCGCGTGGCCGAGCCCCAGGACATAGGCCATCAGAGGGTCGTGCTCCTCCACCTCCATCTCTATGACGTTGGAGCCGTCGATCAGCGATCGCGCCAGCTCGGTCGCCTCGGCCGAGCCGCAGCGGCATATGATGACGTTGCGGTCTATGATGGAGGAGGTGTCCGGCCCGAACATAGGGTGCATGGAGCAGACCTTCATCCCGTCGGCCGCTCCCGCCCTCAGCGCCTTCACCAAAGGGGTATTGATGGACGTGATGTCCAGCACCACGCCCGCCGGGCGCAGGGAGAGCACCTGCCTCAACATCTCAGGGGTGGAGGATATAGGCATGGCCAGGATGATCACCTCCGCATCTCGGACGCCCCGTTCCAGGTCGGTCTCCATGGGGAACTGGGGATTGTCCTCCTGGTCGTAGACCCGTATCTTGTGGCCGCGGGCGGCGAAGAACCGGCACAGCCACATCCCCATGCGGCCGCTGCCTCCGATTATGAGCATGCGCTTTGACAGCTGGGGCCGGGGAATGTGGCCCTGCTGCTCGATGGACTCACGGATGAGCAGCCTGGCGATCTGGGTGGCCGATTCGGCGGACATGCCGAACTCCCTTGCCCGTTCCACATATCGGGCGATCACCCTCTCCTCCACCTGCGGCGCGCGGAGGGGTATGGACTCGGCGGCCTTCATCTGCCCCATCTCCACCGCTGCCGCCGTCCGGTTGGCCATCATCCGTAGGATCTCGCGGTCGATCTTTTCGATGCGCTTTCTGATGTCATCTATGCTCTCACGCAATAAAATCACCTCTCAGGCACAGGTCGGCCAGCACCAAGGCGACCGCCGCCTCGACCACGATCACCGCTCTCGGCACGATGCAGGGATCGTGCCTTCCCTCGACCTTGATGGTGGTGTCCTCCATCCTCTCCAGGTCTATGCTCCTCTGCTCTTTGGGAATGGAGGCGGTGGGCTTGAAGGCCACCCTCAGGTCAAGGGGCATGCCGTTGGACAGCCCGCCGAGAACGCCTCCTGCATTGTTGGTGACGGTGTGGATCTCACCATCCTTCACCAGGAACGAGTCGTTGTGCTCCGAGCCTCTCATAGAGGCTGCGCGGAATCCGGCCCCGAACTCGATGCCTTTGACCCCGGGGATGGCGAACATCATCTTGGCCAGCTCGCCCTCGAGAGAGTCGAAGAACGGCTCTCCTACGCCGATTGGCAGCCCAACGGCCAGGCAGCGCACCACCCCACCCACGCTGTCCCCATCGAGCTTGGCCTCCATGATCTCATTGATCATCGACAGCGCGATCTCGGGGTCTGCCGCACGCACAGGGTTCTCGCGGGCCTGGCGGCGCGCCTCCCTCAGGGTCCGGTCCTCCTCATCCTCGATCGAGCCGAGCCTCTGGGTATAGGCGGCGATCTGCACCCCTATGGTTCGGAGCATCTCCTTGGCCACTGCCCCGGCGGCGACCATCGGCGCGGTCATCCGGCCGGAGAACTGCCCTCCTCCTCGGAGGTCCACGCTATCTCCGTACTTCTTCATCTGGGTGAGATCGGCATGGCCTGGCCGTGGAACTACGCGGAACCTCTCGTACTTCGAGGAGTCGGTGTCCCGGTTGGCGATGAAAAGGACCACCGGTGCGCCGGTGGTGACGCCCTCCATCACTCCGGCCAGCAGCTCCACCCGGTCCTCTTCCGCCCTGGGTGTGCCCAAGGCCCCTGAGGGCCGGCGGAGGTCCACCTCCCGCTGGATGTCGTCGCGGTCTATCTCGATGCCCGCCGGAACGCCGTCCAGCACGCAGCCGACCCCCGGTCCGTGGCTGGAGCCGAAGATGGTGAGGCGGAGGGAGGCGCCGATGGTGTTCAAGGGCGCTCCTCCATGCTGGACCCCAGCGCTCTCATGTCCCTTACGAAGCCTGGGTAGGATACCTTGTATGCGTCGCTGTCCGAGATGGTCGTGCGGCCGTCGGCCACCAGTCCGGCCACGGCAGCGGCCATAAGGATGCGGTGATCGCCCGAGGGGTCTATGCTCCTGCCCCTCAGCCTGGTGGGTCCGCGGACCACGCAGCCGTCCTCCCGCTCCTCGACGTCCGCGCCCATCTGGGTGAGGAAGGAGACGGTGGTGGCGATCCGGTCGCTCTCCTTGAACCTAAGGTGCTTGGCGTTCCTCAGCACCGTGGACCCTGAGGCCTGGGTTGCGAGCACCGCGAGGACCGGGAAGGAGTCGGGCATGCTGCCCAC